>NZ_JBLTJC010000727.1:0-2081 GCF_048158785.1 Streptomyces colwelliae
TTCAATATCGACGCAGGACTGATCGAAGAACAGCTGAGTGAACGGACGAGGGTGTTGCTGCCCGTGAGCCTCTACGGGCAGATGGCAGACCTGGCGGCGATGGAAAAGCTATCTGTGCAACACGGACCGTGCCTTTAACAGGGCCTAGACTCCCGTGCGTACAGATCGTCGAACACAGAGTTCACTTGGGTCACCGGGGTAGCGGGGTAGGCGGCCGCACCATCGGTCGCCGCGGAAGAGGAGGGGTCGGACTTGCGGGAGACGTTGCCGGAGACCTTTCGGGGGACCTTGCGGGAGCCGGCCGTGGTCGTCGCGGCGGACTCGGCGGACTACTTCCGGTCCTACTCCGTCGTGGGACTGCTCGCCGTCGTCGGCGTGCTCTTCGTCGCCGTGGCCTTCGGCGCGGGCCGCCTGCTGCGCCCGGTCGTCCCCACCCCCGAGAAACTCCTGACGTACGAGTGCGGCGTCGACCCCGTCGGCGAGGGCTGGGCCCACACTCAAGTCCGGTACTACGTCTACGCGTTCCTGTACGTCATCTTCGCCGTCGACTCGATCTTCCTCTTCCCCTGGGCGACGGTCTTCGCCGCGCCGGGCTACGGAGCGACCACCCTCGTCGAGATGTTCGTCTTCCTCGGTTTCCTGACCGTGGGCCTGCTGTACGCATACAAGAAGGGCGTCCTGACATGGACGTGACCCCCGAGCCCGTGTTGTTGCCGGAGCCCGTGTTGTTGCCGGAGCCTGTGATGTCGTCGGAGCCGAAACGCCTGGGCGCCCTCGCCCGCCTCGCCCCCGAACCCATGAAGGTCGTCCTCAACTGGGGCCGCCGCTACTCCCTCTGGGTCTTCAACTTCGGACTCGCCTGCTGCGCCATCGAGTTCATCGCCGCGTCCATGGCTCGCCACGACTTCATCCGCCTCGGTGTCATCCCCTTCGCCCCGGGTCCGCGCCAGGCCGACCTGATGGTCGTCTCCGGCACGGTCACGGACAAGATGGCCCCGGCCGTGAAACGCCTCTACGAGCAGATGCCCGAGCCCAAATACGTCATCTCCTTCGGCGCGTGCAGCAACTGCGGCGGCCCGTACTGGGACTCCTACTCCGTCACCAAGGGCGTCGACCAGATCATCCCGGTCGACGTCTACGTCCCCGGCTGCCCGCCCCGCCCCGAAGCCCTCCTCCAGGGCATCCTCAAACTCCAGGAGAAGATCGCCCGGGAGTCGCTGGGGGAGCGGTACGGGGTGACGGGGGGCCGGGCTTCTACGGCGGCGCTGCAGAGCGGGTTGGTGACGGCACCGACGCCGGTGCTGACGTCAACGCCGGTGGCTGGTGGGGGTTCTGCGGGCGAGGGCGAGGGCGAGGGTGAGGGCGTGGGCGACGGCACGGGCGAGGGCTCGTCCTCCGACTCCGGTTCCAACTCCAACTCCGGTTCTGGTTCCGGCTCGGGGGATACCCGATGACCGCCGTCGGTTGGCTGCCCGCTCCGGTCGAGGAACTGTTCGGTACGGACGCCACGGCCGAGGAGTCCTACGAACTCCTCACGGTCGACGTACCCCCGACCACCTGGCTCGCCGCCCTGCGCACCGCGCGCGACGACCTGGGCTGCACCTACTTCGACTGGCTGAGCGCGGTCGACGAACCGGGCACCGGCTTCCGCGTCTCGGCCCACGTCGTGGCACTGGCACCGGTACGCCGTCTCCTCGTCCGTACTACGGTCCCGCACGAGGCCCCGGTACTCCCCACCGCCGTCGACGTCTACGCGGGCGCCGCCTGGCACGAGCGCGAGACTCACGAGATGTTCGGCGTCGACTTCGAGGGCCACCCGGCACTGGACCACCTCCTCCTCCCGGAAACCTTCGAAGGCCACCCCCTCCGCAAGGACTTCGTCCTCGCCGCCCGAGTCGCCAAGGCCTGGCCCGGCGCGAAGGAACCGGGCGAGTCCGACCACGGCGGCCCGAAGCGCCGCCAGATGCTCCCGCCCGGCGTCCCCGACCCGAACGAATGGGGCCCGTTGAAGGGCCAGCTTCCGGCAGCTCCGGCGCGACCGGCGCGGGGGGCGGCGCGTGCGGCGGGGGAGCGTCCGGTGC
>NZ_JBLTJC010000728.1:0-2071 GCF_048158785.1 Streptomyces colwelliae
AACCACAGCACAGCCTCCTTCACGTCCCCACCGTCGGAGATCCACTCCGCCTCGGCCGCCGCCGGGATCGCCTCGTGCGGCACCCCGGGTGCGATCTTCAGCGCGGCGATCGGGGCTGTCGTAGCGGCGCCGATCGCCCAGGACAACGGCGGCGAGTACGCCTCGGGATCGAAGATGCGCCCCCGGCCGCCGCGTCGCGCGGGGTCGACGAACACGGCGTCGTACGCGGACGTGTCCACGTCGGTGACATCCGCCTCGTGGACCTCGATCAGCTCGGCGAGTCCCAACGCCTCCGCGTTGGCCCGCGCCACGGCCACCGTCAGCGGATCGCGGTCCACGGCCAGCACACGCACCCCCGCCCGCGCCAGCGCGATCGCGTCGCCGCCGATTCCGCAGCAGAGGTCGGCGACGGAGGTCACGCCCAGGTCGAGCAGGCGGGCGGCGCGGTAGGTGGCGACGCTCGCGCGGGTCGACTGTTCGAAGCCGTTGGGGGTGAAGAACATCCGGTCGGCGTCCTCGGGCGTGAACTTCGCCGCTGCCGCGCGTTGCCGCAGCCGGGCCTGGCCGAGGGCCGCCGAGACGAGGTCGGCGGGGTGGTCGCGGCGGAGCCGGGTGGCGACGGCGAGTTCCTTGGCCGGGTCGGTGCCGCGGACCTCGTCGAGGAGGGCGCGGCCCTCGGGGGTGAGCAGGGCGGCGAAGGCGAGTACGGGATCGTTCGCCGGGTCAGTGGGGTCGTTCACCGGGACATTGTGGGCCAGTCGGTGGACGGTGTGCCTCCGGTGGCGGTGTGTTGGCGGTGTCGGCGCCGGGATCGGGGCCGGTGCCTGAAAAAATCCGACCCCATGCGAGTAGTCGTACAAAATGACATCAATCGGGCGGATCGGGGTCGCGGTCTCCAGGGAACCCGGGGTGGTCGGGGCAATCGGGGCCGGACGACGGGGGTCGCCCGTGGCGCGCTCGCCGCCCTCGCGCTCGCCGCCCTCGTCTCCGGCTGCACCCAGCCCGGTTCCGGCGCGGCTGTCCGCCCGGCGCAGGGCGCGCAGCCGCTGCACGCGCCCCCGGCCCGCGCGCTGGACTCCTACGCGACCAAGCTGCGCGCCGCGTACGCCGCGCGGGTGGCCGCCGCGAAGCGCTGGGGGCTGGCGAAGGTGCCGCTCACGGCGCCGCCGGCCCCGGCGCACAAGCCGGAGATCACCGCGCGCAAGGGCTTCGAGGTGGACGACCAGGAGGAGTTGAACCTCCCGCCGGTCTTCACGACGATCCCCACGAAGCAGAAGGTCGTCTTCCTCACCATCGACGACGGCGAGAACAAAGACCCCGCGTTCCTGCGGATGATGAACGACCTGAAGATCCCGTACACGGCCTTCCTCAGCAACTACCTGGTCAAGGACGACTACGGCTACTTCCGGAAGATGCAGGCCCAGGGGCACACGCTCAACAACCACACCCTCACGCACCCGTACCTGCCGGGCCTCTCCTACGCCGAACAGAAGCGTGAGATCTGCGGCATGCAGGACATCATGAAGAAGCAGTTCGGCAAGGCCCCGACGGTCTTCCGGCCGCCGTTCGGCAACTACAACCACGACACCCTCGTCGCCGCGAAGTCCTGTGGCATCAAGTACGCCCCGATCTGGGACGAGGAGGTGTTCGTCGACCACTGGGAGTACCGCGAGTGGGACCGGAACCTGCACCCCGGTGACATCGTCCTGACGCACTTCCGGGGCCGTGACGAGTGGAAGGGCACGATGGTCGACGACATGCGCCGCTTCCTGGGCAAGGTCACGGCGGAGGGGTACGCGGTGGCCCGCCTGGAGGACTACCTGTGAGGGTCCGGGTACCGGTGGCCGTCGCCCTGGCGGCCACCCTCTTCACCGGCTGCGCCCAGTCCGTCGACCCCATCGAACGGCTCGGCAAGAAGGCCGCCCAACGCGTCCACCCGCACGGCCCGTCCCATGAACAGCCGTACCGCCACTGGGGTTTGACGGCCCCACTGCTCAAGGCCGCGCGGAGCAGCTACCCGACGAACTTCTGGGACGTCACCAGCGGCAACAACTCCACGTACGCCACCGGC
>NZ_JBLTJC010000729.1:0-2056 GCF_048158785.1 Streptomyces colwelliae
CCTCAGCATCGTTCATGCGACTGGACGCGTCGTTGTCAAGACTGCGGTCCACGGAGCCCCGGCGTTGAACTCCAGCGCTAGGCGGCCACGTTGGCGCGGGTCGCGCAGCGGTCCGAGCAGTAGCGCCGCGGGTTCCGTGCTTCTCGCCGTCCGGCTCCGAGGTGACCTGGTAGGACAGCAACTGCTGGAACGGGCCGCCTTCTTGGGCGGCGAGGTCCTTGTAGGTGCCCTCCTGCACGACTCTGCCCTCGTCGAGGACAACGATCCGGTCGGCCACGGCGACGTTGGTGATGCGATGCGTGACCAGCAACACCACCCGGTCCTGGGCCAGGTCCCGCAGCCGCTGGAAGATTCTGTATTCGGCGCGAGGGTCGAGGTTGGCGGTCGGTTCGTCGAGGACCAGGAGCCCTGCCTCGCGGAAGAATGCCCGGGCGAGCGCGATGCGCTGCCACTGGCCGCCGCTCAGTTCCTCGCCGTTCAGCCACTCGCGGGCCAGGAGCGTGTCCAGGCCGGCGCCGAGCTTATCGACGACCTCGTCCGCGTCGGAGGCCTCGCAGGCTTCGAGGACCGCCGCGTCACCGCGGGCCGTGGGCTGCCCCTGGGTGACATTCTCGCGGACCGTCAGCGGCCAGTGCGCGTAGTCCTGTGGCACCAGGGCCACCTGCTGCCACAGTGCCTGCGGGTCGGCGTCGTCGGTGGGGACGCCGTCCCACAGCACCTGTCCTCCAGTGGGCAGGTACAGGCCGCTGACCAGCTTCGACAGCGTTGATTTCCCCGATCCGTTGAAGCCGACCAGTGCTGTGACCTCGCCCCGGCGCAGCGTGAGCGAGACGTCGGACAACGCGTCCTGGTCCTTCCCGGCGTAGCGGTGCGAGACCGACTTGATCTTGATCTCGTTTGGTGGCGCTGGCCGGTGCTCGCCGCGGCGCATGGTGTAGCCGCCGGCCAAGTCGAGGAACCGGGTCCAGTCGTCCATGTAGAGGCCGGTACGCACGGCACGGGCCCCGACGGCGACCAGCCCGCGTACAGACTGGCCCACCGTCTGCAGAGCGAAGACGGCCGTGCCGGCGTGGCCGACGCTGATGCGGCCGGTGGCCAGCAGCCACACCACCGCCGCCCACACGACAGCCGATCCGAGGCCGCCGCACAGCGCGCCGAACAGCGACATGCGGGCGCCCTTGTCGGCCGCGGTCCGGTCTTCGCGGTTGATCCGGGCGACCGTCTGCCGGTACCGGCCGGACAGGAATTCGGCCATGGTGCCGGCGCGGATCTGGTCGGCTGCCTCGCGGGTGAAGATGTGCCAACGCAGCACCGACAGCATGCGGTTGTCGCCGTTGCTGCGGAGGTTCGCCAGGTAGCGGACCCGGGCGGCGCTGACCTGGGCAAGGGCCTGCGGCAGGCTGGCCACGACCAGAAGGGGAAGCAGCACCCAGCTCACGCTGGCCAGCACGATGGCCCCGGCGAGGAAGGAGGCCGCCGAGGCGATCAGGTCCTGGCCCTCGTTGACCAGGTCCCCGGTGACCTGTGCTCCGCGGTCGGCGGCTTCGCGGTCGCGGTTGAAGTCGGGGTCGTCGTAGGCGGAGAGCTCCACCTCGGCGCAGCCGGTGAGCAGCATCTGCTCGGCTTCGCGCGACATGAGCGGGCCCAGTCGGGAGGAGAGCCAGCTGACGGTGATGCCCAGCAGCGCCCGCACCCCGGTCGCAGCCGCCAGCAGGGCTACGGACGGCCATGCCTGGAGGAGCCGATGGTAGACGTCGCCACTGGTCAGCAGTGCGGTGAGGGTTCCGCTGATCGCGATGAGGCCCAGGGCCTGCATGACGCCGGCGACCGTCTGGCACAGCAGGAGACCGGTGGTGGCCTTCCGGTCGACGCGCCAGGCCAGTGCCAGCGAACGCCGCACCAGCTGGGGCAGGCGCCGGGCCATGTCGCGCATCCGGATGGAGCGGCCGGCCGCTTCACGGCTGCCGGTCAGGTCCACGTACCGCATCTCCGGGGCGGGGGAGGGCTGCTCCGCGCCGGCGCCCAGCGCGGCTTGCGGTGACGCGGTCGGCGGGGC
>NZ_JBLTJC010000730.1:0-2053 GCF_048158785.1 Streptomyces colwelliae
CACCGGCACGGGGCCCACCGACCCCACGCCGAGCGACCCGCCGCCCTCGTCCGCCGATCCGACCCCGACGCCCACGGACTCGTCGCCCGCCGACCCGGGCGGCTCGACGCCGCCCGGCGACGGCGACGACCCGAGCCCGGGCTCGTCGTAACGCGTCAGGCGACCGGGTCCGCGGGATGCGGTGCCAGCAGCGGGAGTTGCGAGGCCAGGCGCTGCTCGCAGAGCTCGACCAGGCGGTCGTAGCCGGCCTTGCCCATCAGCTCGGTCAGCTCCGGGCCGTAGGACACGTAGACCGGGTCGCCCGCGCCGTGCGCCGAGGTCGCCGACGTGCACCACCAGTGCAGTTCGTGGCCACCGGAACCCCAGCCCCTGCGGTCGTACTCGCCGATCGACACCTGGAGCACGCGGGTGTCGTCCGGGCGGTCGATCCACTCGTACGTCCGCCGCACCGGCAGCTGCCAGCAGACGTCCGGCTTGGTCTCCAGGGGCTCGCGGCCCTCCTTGACGGCCAGGATGTGCAGCGAGCAGCCCGCGCCGCCGGCGAAACCGGGGCGGTTCTGGAAGATGCACGAGCCCTTGTAGGGGCGGGTCTGGCGGTCGCCGTCCTCGTCCTCCGAGGTCCAGCCGTTCGCCACGCCCTCGTCATGGTGCTGCCAGATGTCGGGCGTGAGCCTCGCCACATGCCCGGCGACCCGTTTCTCGTCGTCCTTGTCCGAGAAGTGCGCGCCCAGGGTGCAGCATCCGTCGTCCGCGCGGCCCGCCTGGATGCCCTGGCAGCCGCTTCCGAAGATGCAGTTCCAGCGAGAGGTCAGCCATGTCAGATCACAGCGGAAGAGCTGCTCGTCGTCCGCCGGATCCGGGAACTCCACCCACGCGCGCGCGAAGTCGAGCCCCTTCTCGTCCGCTTTCAGGGCCTTCTTCGACGGCTTCGGGGGCTTGGCCGACGTCACCGGCGAAGAATCGCCGGGTGATTTGGCCGCCTTGTCGGTCTTCGCCTTTTTCGTCTTTGGCACGCGTCCAGGGTAAGTCGCCCGAGGCGGCCCCAGACACCGCTCCGGGGACCGAGATAGGTGCAGGTGGCAGTAGCGTTCCGTATATGAGACTCGGTGTCCTCGACGTGGGATCGAACACGGTGCATCTGCTGGTGGTGGACGCACACCCGGGCGCGCGCCCGTTGCCCGCGCACTCGCACAAGGTGGAACTCCGCCTTGCCCAACTCCTCGACGAGGACGGGGCGATCGGCCCCGAAGGGGTCGACAAACTCGTCGGCGTCGTCCACGAGGCGCTCCAGGCAGCCGAGGACAAGGGTGTCGAAGAGATCCTCCCGTTCGCCACCTCCGCCGTCCGCGAGGCCAGCAACGCCGACGACGTCCTCGCGCGCGTGCAGACCGAGACCGGCGTCGAACTCCAGGTCCTCACCGGCGCCGAGGAGGCCCGCCTCACCTTCCTCGCCGTCCGCCGCTGGTTCGGCTGGTCCGCCGGAAAGCTCCTCGTGCTGGACATCGGCGGCGGCTCCCTGGAGATCGCGTACGGCATCGACGAGGAACCCGACGCGGCCGTGTCGCTGCCCCTCGGCGCGGGTCGCCTCACCGCCGGCTGGCTGCCCGGCGACCCGCCGGAACCGGACGCGATAAGGGCCCTGCGCCGCCATGTGCGCGCCCAGATCGCCCGTACGGTGGGCGAGTTCAGCCGTTTCGGCGCCCCCGACCACGTCGTCGCCACGTCGAAGACCTTCAAGCAGCTCGCCCGGCTGGCCGGCGCCGCCCGCTCCGCAGACGGCCTCTACGTCCAGCGCGAGCTGAAGCGCGAGTCCCTGGAGGCGTGGGTCCCGCGCCTGGCCGGCATGACCACCGCCCAGCGCGCCGTCCTGCCCGGCGTCTCCGAAGGCCGAGCCGAACAGCTCCTGGCCGGCGCGATGGTCGCCGAGGGCGCGATGGACCTCTTCGGCGTCGAGACGCTGGAGGTCTGCCCCTGGGCGCTGCGCGAGGGCGTGATCCTGCGGCAGCTGGATCAGATGCCGACGGCGTAGGCGTAGGCGTAGGCGGGGGTGCGG
>NZ_JBLTJC010000731.1:0-2024 GCF_048158785.1 Streptomyces colwelliae
CGGACAGGCTGCACGTCGCCCTCCGCTGGTCCCGCACCCTCCTCGGCCCCGGCGACGGAGCCCACCTCCGCGACCTGTTCGAGCACTACCTGCACACGACGGAACAGACGGAGGAGCACCCGAAATGACGACCACCACTCCCCCGAACCAGGTGCGCCCCGACCTCCGCGACTTCTACGAGAACCCCGCCGTCCCCGTCGCCTCCGGCCCCTCCCGCACACTCCGCCAGGCCCGCGTCCTCGCCACCGCGCTGGGCCCGGCCACCGAACACCCCCGCACCGTCCTCGACATCGGCTGCGGCGACGGCACCGCGGCCGCCACCGCCGCACCCCTCCTCACCGGCCACCGCGTCATCGGCGTCGACTGGTCCCAGGACGCCCTCACCCGAGCCCGCGCCCACCTCCCGTACACGGTCCGAGGCGAACTCACCGCGCTGCCACTCCACTCGGCCGCCGCCGACGCCGTCCTGTTCAGCGAGGTGATCGAGCACCTCGTCGACCCGGACACCGCCCTCGCCGAGATCCACCGCGTCCTGCGCCCGGGAGGCCATCTCATGCTGTCCACACCGAACTTGGCCGCCTGGTACAACCGCGCCCTGCTGCTCGCCGGCGTCCAGCCCGTGTTCTCGGAGGTGAGCCTGCGCGCGATCCACGGCCGCCCGGGCAAGGAGGTCGTAGGACATCTGCGGCTCTACACCCCGCGTGCGCTACGGGAGTTCGTGACGGCGGCCGGCTTCGAGGTCGTGGGACTCAAGGGCGCGCCCTTCCACGGCGTACCGCGACCGCTCCGCCCCCTCGACCGACTGGCGTGTGCCAGACCGCAGTTGGCGTCGATCCTGCTGCTGCACGCGCGGAAGACGTAGGGGGCGCGGCCGTGTGGTGGGGGGTGGCTGCGGCCCTGTTGGCGAACGTGCTCTACAGCACCGGTTTCGTCCTGGAGAAACGGGCGCTCGCGGCCCTGCCCGAGGTGACGGTCCGTCAACCGGCGAGGCTGCTGCGGCTGGTGCTGGGCAGCCCGTTGTGGATCGGCGGGTCCCTCGCGCTGGCCTCCGGGTTCGGCGCGCAGCTCGCCGTGTACCGGACGCTGCCGATCGCCGCCGCGCAGGGCATCTTCGTGTCCGGCCTGGTGCTGCTCGTGCTGCTGTCCGCCCGCATGCTCGGCGAGGAGACCAGCGGCCGCGAACGGTACGCGCTCGGCGCGATCCTCGTCGCCCTGCTGATGGTGGTGCTGTCGCTCAAGGAGGGCTCCGACCACGTCAGCCGCAACGCGCCCTACCCGCTGATCCTGTTGGTCTGCGTGCCCTCGCTGGCGGCCGGCGTCTGGCTCTACCGGTCCACCGAGCGCAGCGCCGGCCACCGGCACCGGCTGCCCACCACGGGCGTCGAATACGGCGTGGCGGTGGGGCTGTTGTACGGGGTCAGCTCGCTCGCCATCAAGGGGGTGTCGAGCTATCTGACGACAAGTGACCTGGGCGGGGCGGTAGTTGGGCTGCTCCGGTCCCCGTACCCGTATCTCCTCCTCTTCACCGGCGCGTTCGGCCTGGTCATGTCCCAGGCGGCGCTACAGCGTTGCCGGGCCTCGCTGATCGTGCCGGTCTGTACGACGGTGACCAGTCTGTTCACGGCGGTGCTCGGCACGCTCGCGTTCGGCGAGGCGCTGCCGCACGACCCGCTGCGCCTGGCCCTGCGGATCGGGGGCACGGCCCTGGCGGTCACCGTCCTGCTGACCATGCCGAAGCACGACAACGCGCCTCAACCGCCGGTCGAGGCCAAGGAGTTGACACCCCCATGAACCCGGACGACCCCCTGCTGAAGATCCTGGCCTGCCCGCTCGACAAGGGCCCGCTGCACCTGCTCCCCACGGACGCCCTCTACAACCCGCGCCTGCGCCGCCGTTACCCGATCGTCGACGGCATCCCGCAGCTGCTGCCCTCGTCCGGAGAGCAAGTGACCGACGACGAAGAACACGAGGAACTCCTCAAACGGATGGCCCCATGACCCCCGCATCCGCCACGCCCCGTACTC
>NZ_JBLTJC010000732.1:0-2012 GCF_048158785.1 Streptomyces colwelliae
CGCTCGCTCGCGCGGGCCCGCGACACCTTCGGACCGGTCCCGGCCGTCGCCGACTTCCTGACGGAACTGGCCGAGCGGACCGGCGAGCCCGCCGCCGCGTACCTCTTCGACGAACTGACCACCGGCCGCCGACGCGATCGCGGAGGCGAACGTGGACACCTCGCTGTACACGCCAGGCGCGTTCGCGCGGGCGCACCCTATGCCCCAGCTGACGATGCCGACCTGGATCCAGGCGTTGGCGCTGTCCCGGCGGAACATCGGACCACCGGAGTCACCCTGACAGGTGTCGACCCCACCGGCCGTGTACCCGGCACAGATCTCGTCACTGGCGACGAGCCCGCTGTACCCGCTGTAGGCCCGGCAGGTGGCGTCACTGACGAACGGCACGGTGGCCTTGCGCAGATACCGCTGCTGAGCCCCGCCCTCACTGGCCGAACCCCACCCGGCGATGGTGAAGGTCCCGGTGTTGTACTGCGTGGTCGTGGCGATCTTCAGCGTCGGCACGGTGGTGATGGGCGAGGCGAGCTTGATGAGCGCCCAGTCCTTGCCGTTGCCGTTGTACCCCGGCGCCCGGTACACGTACGTCGACTTGACCTGGACCCGCCCGGTGGTGGACTGGAGGTCCACGACACCCGCGGTGGCGGTGATGCTGGTGTTGGCGCCGGTCCCGGTCACACAGTGCGCGGCGGTCAGCACGATCTGCGGGGTGTAGAGCGCACCACCACAGCCCATCGAGAGCCGGACCATGAACGGGAACTCGCCCTGCGTGGCGGTGGTTCCGCCGACGACGGGCGTGGGGGCGGCCTGTGCGGCCGAGACGGGCTGAAGGCTGGCGATCGCGAGAGCGGCGGCGCCGACGGCCGCGCATCTCTTGAGGGCTGTGAGGAGCTTCTTCAACGTGATGCCCTTCGTGGGGGTGGCAATGACGCGCACATGTCAATCAAGAGCATCAAAGAAATGCTCAATTTCTGACATGGGCTGGTCAAATCTGTTGATGGATTATGGGAACCCTGTGAACGTCCGCACAAGGGGTGTGTTTCAGCCATCGGCCAGCCGCTCCATCAGCGCCCCCGCCAGCTCCAGCACCCCCCGCTCCGTCGCGCTCAGCGACGCCAGCGCCTCCGCCAGCCACACGTCCCGCTCGGTCATGTCCTGGTCCAGCGCCCGTCGCCCCTTCGCTGTCAGGGTGAGGACGGACTGACGCCGGTCCACGGTGCCCGGCTCGCGTGCGATCAGCCCCTCCGTCTCCAGTTCGGCGAAGGTCCGGGTGAGGGACTGGGGTCGCTGCCGCTCGGCCGCCGCGACCTCGCCGGGTGTCGCCGTCCCGTGCCGGTGCAGGTGTCCGAGGACGATCAGCTGGTTCGGGGTGAGCCCGGCCTCGTTGCCGCGTTTCTGTCGCAGCCGCCGGTTCAGCCGTACGACGCCACGACGGATGCGGGCGGCCTCGGAGAGATGATCCATGACGGATATCATACGCGTATGCTTACTATTCAGAGTCCATGGATCCCGCTATTCTCGTGAAGTGACCGCCAAACTAATACGCAATGCGTACGAAGCGGCTCTGACGATGGTCGCCGTCCTGCTCAGCTGGGGCATCGCCCTCTGGCTGGAGGGCGCCGCCGGACTCCACACCGACGTGCTCGTCCTCGCGGTCGCCCTGCCCCTCACCTTGTTCCGCTCCCAGCGCACCGCCGACACCCGGCGCCGGCTCACCGCGCTCGCCCTGCTGCCGGTGACGGCCGGTGCCTCGATCTTCGTCGGGCGGCTGATCGTCGCCCACTACGCGCTCGGCGCCGCCGTCTTCACGGCGGGCATGGCGCTGGCCATCTGGATCCGTCGCTACGGCCCCGCCGCCACCAAGGCCGGCACCCTGCTCGCCCTTCCGCTCGTGGCGCTCCTCGTCGTCCCCGGCCCCGCGCTGCCGTCCAAGGCGCAGAGCGGGCTGGTCACTTGGGGGTGGGCGGCGCTGGTCGGGGCGTTGGCGTGCGGCGGGGTGTGGCTGGTGCAGGTGC
>NZ_JBLTJC010000733.1:0-2001 GCF_048158785.1 Streptomyces colwelliae
GGCCGGATCATGCCTGCCCGGCGGCGGATTCGGGACGTGTTCGGGACACAGGAGGATGAGCGTTGATCGGCACGGATCGCCGAGATCCTCAGCGGCCGTGTCCTCACGTCGGTGTGCCCGCGTCCTGTACGGCGCCCCCAGTTCCTCCGCCATCGCCGCGCGCAACCGCAACGTCGTGACCAGCCGCTGAAACGCCTCCGCCCAATAACCCCCCGCTCCCGGCGCCGCGTCCTCCGACTCGTCCGGCACCGCCAGCAACCCGTCCAGCCGGCTCGCCTCGGCCGGGTCGAGACACCGCTCGGCCAGCCCCATCACCCCACTGAAGCTCCATGGATAACTCCCGGCGTCCCGCGCGATGTTGAGGGCGTCCACGACAGCCCGCCCAAGCGGCGCAGCCCACGGCACCGCGCACACCCCGAGCAGCTGAAACGCCTCGGAGAGCCCCTGTGTCGCGATGAACCCGGCCACCCAGTCCGCCCGTTCGCCCCCGCCCAGCGTGCTCAGCAGCTTGGCGCGCTCGGCCAGGGACACCGCCCCCGGCCCGCCCGCCTCGGGCGCGGACGGGGTCCCCAGCAGCGCCCTGGACCACGCGGGGTTCCGCTGCCGCACCGCCGCCCGGCACCACGCGGCGTGCAGCTCGCTCCGCCAGTCGTCCGCGACCGGGAGCGCCACGATCTCCCTGGGCGTACGTCCGCCGAACCGCCGCTCCCAGGTCCCGAGCGGCGTCGCCTCCACCAACTGGCCGAACCACCACGAGCGTTCACCTCGTCCCGCCGGAGCCTTGGCCACCACACCGTCCCGCTCCATGCCCGAGTCGCACTCGTGCGGCGCCTCCACGACCAGGCCGGGCTCCTCGCGCGTACGGTCGACGGCCACACACGCGGATGCCCGGGCCGCCATCCGCGCGGCGAGCGCCGAGTCGGGGAGCGCCGACAGCAACTCCGCGGCCGTGGCCCGTACGTTGCGGCTCCGGTCGGCCAACGCCTGCTCCAGGAACGGCTCGTCCTCGGCGGAGAGCCCCATCCGCAGCGAGTCGAGGAACATCAGCCGGTCCTCCGCGCGCTCCGTCCCCCAGGTCATGGCGAGCAACTCCCGTGCGGCGGGCGGCCGGTGTGCCCGTATCGCCGCGAGCAGGGCGACCCGCTCGGCGAACAGACCCTCCTGCCACAGCAGTTGGACCTGGTCCGGGGCGTCGAGGTCCGGCAGGGCGGTGCCGCCGCCCGGTGTCGCGCGCAGGGCGAACCGCCAGTCCGGGTTCAGCCGGGCCAGCCACAGCGCGCGCGGGCCCGCGAACTCCAGCGCCGCCGGCCGCAGATCCGTACGCCCCCGGGCCGCGTCCAGCAGCGCGGGCAACGCCTGCACGGGCGCGGCGAAACCGCGCGCGTTGGCCGCCGTCAGCCACTGGGGCAGCAACTCCATGAGATCCGGCGAGGTGCCCCTGCGGCCCCCACCGCCCGTACCCGGACGGTCGGTCAGCAACATCGCCAGCCTGCGGGCCGCCGCCGCGGGCAACGCCGCACGCGCGTCGGGCGCGGCCGGCTCCGGACGCTGTGCCGCCCGCGCCGGACGCAGCCCGGCCCGCCGTCGTACGGTCTCCACGGCCGCCGCGTCCAGCAGGGCCACGGGTGCGTCCTGGCCCGGCGCGCACCCCGGAGGCGTACGACGGTCCGTGCCGAGCAGCGCCGTGGTGACGAGCTCTTCCCAGTCGCCCCCAGTGGGCGCCGGAGCGGAGGTGCTGTTCATGCGGTGCCTTTCCGTCGGTGTTTCTGAGGGGTGGGGCTCAGCACAGGGACACCGGCTCTCCCGCCCCCTCCGGCCAGGCCGTCAGCGGGGTGAAGCCGCGGTGGCCCAGCTCGCCGAAGACCTTCACCGGGGCGCCGCCGGAGAGGGCGACGAGTCGCCACAGGCCGGGGTCATCGACTTGATGATCGCGGCCGTGCGGTCGACGTCCCGCTCGTCCAGGTTGTTGATCTGGTCCTTGATCTGGCCCATGCCGGGGAG
>NZ_JBLTJC010000734.1:0-1990 GCF_048158785.1 Streptomyces colwelliae
GGCAGGGGGGTAGAAGAGACAGCGGGGGGAGGACCAGTACCGCGAACAGGGTGAGCAGGGCCATCGTCGAGCGCCAGCCGAACGCGTCGGTCAGGACACCGCCGGCCACCATGCCGGTCGTGTAGCCGAGCGAGAGCAGGGTGCCGGAGATGCCGAGTGCGCGGTCGCGGGCCGGGCCCTCGGGGAACGTGGTGGTGAGGAGGCTCATGCCGGTGGGGACGATGGTCGCCGCGCCCAGGCCCTGGAGCGCCCTGCCCGTCAGGAACGATGCCGGGTCCCAGGCGAAGGTGGCGAGCAGTGAGGCCGCGCCGAACAGGGCCAGGCCGGTGAGGAACAGCCGGCGGCGGCCGTAGAGGTCGCCGATGCGGCCGAACAGGAGCAGGAAGCCGCCGGACGGCAGCGCGAACGCGGTGACCGCCCACTGGAGTCCGGACCGGCTCATGCCCAGGTCGGCGCCGAGGGTGGGCAGGGCCACGTTGAGGACGGAGAAGTCCAGGGCGACCATGAACTGGGCCGCGCAGAGGATGAAGAGGACGAGTTTGTCGCGGGTGGACAGTTTGGTGGGGGTGCCAAGTGGTGTGTGGGTGCCGGTAGTTGTCGTGTCGGTCGCCATGGGGAGAGCCTGCGGCCGTCGGAATAGGCGTGGGGAGCCGGAAGTTGTGCTGGTGGTGGCACCACCAGGCAGCGGCACCACTCGTCAGCGCTAGGGGGATGTGTACGTGGCTGAGGATGCCCTGAAGAGTCGTCGGCTGAGCGAACTGCGCGAGTTCCTGATGAGCCGCCGCGCCCGGGTCTCCCCGGGCGAGGCGGGGCTGCCGGACGGTGGGGCGCGGCGCCGTACACCCGGGCTGCGGCGGGAAGAGGTCGCCGTGCTCGCGGGCGTGGGCGCCTCCTGGTACCAGTGGCTGGAGCAGGGGCGGGACATCTCCGTGTCGCCGCAGGTCCTCGACTCCGTCGCCCGGGTGCTGCGGCTGAGCAACGCCGAGCGGCGGCATCTGTATGTGCTGGCCGGGCTGAACCCGCCCGCGGCCGAACCCGCCGCCGGTCACGGGTGTGAGGGCATGCGGCGGCTCATCGACGCGTGGATGCCGTTTCCGGCGCACATCATGGACCGCTACTACAACTGCGTGATGTACAACGACGCGGCCGGCTGGGTGCTCGGCATGCGGCCCGAGAACACGCAGAACTGTCTCGTCGACTTCTTCACGGATCCGCTCTACCGGGCCCGTTCGCAGAGCTGGGAGCGGAACGCGCGGACCGTCGTCGCGCAGTTCCGGGCGATGTGCGCGGACCGTCCCGACGACGAGGGGTTGCAGGCCGTGCTGGCCGAACTGACCTCCGTGAGCCCGGAGTTCGGGGAGTTGTGGGCGCGGCGGGACATCCTGGACGCGGGGGTGGTCCGCAAGGAGCTGGATCATCCGCTGGTCGGGTTGCTGTGTGTCGAGTCGACGGCGTTGAAGGTGCCGGCGCGGCCCGATCTCACGATCGTGCTGCACACGCCGTTGGACGAGGCGAACACCGTGGCGAAGCTGGAGTGGCTGGCCTCGCCGGAGGGGCGGCGGGGTGCGATGTATCCCGTGGCGGGGTGAGGGTCCTTGTCGGTCCTCGTCCTGGTCCTTCGTATGCTCTGGTCATGACCGAGAGCAGCGCGCTTGATCCCGAGGACCGCAAGATCGTCACCCTGGCCCGTTCGGCCCGGGCCCGTAATGGTGTGCCGGAGGGTGCCGCTGTGCGGGACGAGACCGGGCGTACGTATGTCGCCGGAACCGTTGCTCTTGAGTCGCTGAAGTTGAGCGCGTTGCAGACGGCGGTGGCCATGGCTGTGGCGTCGGGGGCGAAGTCCTTGGAGGCGGCGGCGGTCGTCACGGAGGCGGAGTCTGTGGCTGCGGAGGATCTGGCGGCTGTACGGGATCTGGGTGGGCCGGAGACGCCGGTGCACGTGGCTTCGCCGGACGGGGTTGTCCGTCTGACGGTCGCTGCTGGCTGAGGT
>NZ_JBLTJC010000735.1:0-1970 GCF_048158785.1 Streptomyces colwelliae
GTCCGGATCAGATCCGGACGCCCCCTCCGCCATGTCAGGCCCGTCATGTCTTGACCTGTCCTCAGGCCCGTCATGTCAGGCCAAGGTCCTGAACCCCCGGTCGTAATACACCATCGGGGAGCCCTCCCCCAGTCGCACTCCCGTCACCCGGCCGATCAGGACCGTATGGTCCCCGGCCGGGTGACGTGCGTGGGCGGTGCAGTCCAGTTCGGAGAGGGCGCGGTCGACCGTGGGCAGGCCGTCGGGGCTGGTGCGCAGGCCGCCGGAGGAGAACTTGTCGGTGCCCTTGGTCGCGAAGCGCACGGCGAGCGGGCGGTGGGCCGGGGCCAGCACGCTCACGGCGAAGCGGTCGCAGTGGCCGAACGACGGCGCCGAGTCGGCGGAGTTCGCCAGGCAGACCAGGACCATCGGCGGTTCCAGCGAGACCGAGCAGAAGGAGCTGGCCGTGAAACCGCGCGGGGTTCCGTCCTCGCAGCACGTGGTGACGACCACGACGCCCGAGGGGAAGCGGGCCATCGCGGCCCTGAACTCCTCCGGCGCCACCGCCGCTCGTGCTGTTTCCAGTACTTCCTGACGCTCCGGCATGACGGTGCACCACCTGTCGGGCCTCGCGGAGGCCACCGCGGGTTCAGCAGCCTCGGGGCAGCCTCGGACGCGGCTCACCGACAGTGATCGGGACCGCCACCCGGGTCCAGATCGACTATGCGGGCAGCGCCCCCGACCGGCAACCGGGACGGCTCAGCGCACGGCCCCCGCCTTCTCGTCGCCGGACAGCGCCCAGGCGCCGTACGCCGCGCCCGTCGTCTCGAAGGAGAGCGCGACATGTGACGCGGCGCTGTTCACGTCGCGCCAGAAGCGCTGGACCGGGTCGGAGGAGGACTGGCCGGATGTGCCGCCGGCTCGGAAGACGCGGTCGACCGCCGAGACCAGGAGTTCCACCGCGAGCGCGAGGTCCCGGGCGCCCCGGACCGCGGCCTCGCCCCCCGGCGGGTGCTCCTCCGTGCCGTCGGCGATGGCCGCCGTACGCAGGATCAGGAGTTCGGCGGCGTCCACCTCGGCGGCCGAGCGGGCCAGCGCGACCTGGGTCGAGGGCTTCTCGCCCACGGCCTGCCCGCGGCGGTCGACGCGGGAACCGGTTCGCGCGATCCAGGCCCGCAGCGCGCCCCGGGCTGCGCCGACCAGCGGGGCGGCGAACGGCAGGGCGTTCACGGCGTGCATCGGGACGATGTGGCAGCGGGCGTCCGAGGCGGGAGCCCGGCCCGCGTGCACCACCGAGCGGGCCAGGGTGCGGTGTTCGGGCACGAAGGCGTCGGAGAGGACCAGGGTGTCGCTGCCCGTCCCGCGCATCCCTACGGTGAACCAGCTGTCCTCGATCGAGAAGTCCGCGCGCGGTACGGCGAAGAACCGCACCTCGGGGCGCGCGTCGGGGTCCACCGGGCCCTCGGCGGGAACAACCGCGCAGGCCAGCGCCCAGTCGGCGAAGTGCACCCCGCTGATGTACTTCCACTCACCGCTCAGCCGCCAGCCGCCGGCCACGGGTTCCGCCTTGCCGGACGGCATGAGCGCGCCGGCCAGCAGGATGTCCGGTCCCTCCGCCCAGATCTCCGCCTGGCCCTCCTCGGGCAGGAACGCCGCGTACCGCCCGGCGTAGGCGGCCAGCGAGGCAGCCCAGGCCGCGGACGTGCAGCCCTCCCCCACCAGGCCGACGGCGGAGGTCAGTTCGGCGAAACCACCGGCCTCGCCGCCATGGGCCACCGGTACGAAGTGCCGCGCGAACCCGGCGTCCCGTACCCCTTCGATCACCTGCGGTGAGAGCCGCCGGGCGGTCTCCGCCTCCTCCGCGTACCGGGCCGCGATCTCGGCGACCATCGGCGCCCGGGTCACGATCGTCGACTTGTCGCCTGCTGCCATCCTGCCCACCACTGCCCACCACTTCCGTCGGGAACGGCGTCAGTGTCCCGGCCCCGGCC
>NZ_JBLTJC010000736.1:0-1964 GCF_048158785.1 Streptomyces colwelliae
GAACGGTGGGTGGTCTCCCAGGCGAACACCGCCTGGCCGTCGGCGAGTTCGGTGAGTTCGGTGAGCTGCGGGGCGAGTCAGGGCACCGCCTCGGCCACGGCGGGCAACTCACCTGACCCGACGACGAGTTCGGGCTCGGGTTCAGGGTCGGGTACGACCACGCCGGCGAGCTGCGACGTCACGTACGACCTCGTCAACCAGTGGCCCGACGGCTTCCAGGCCGCCATCACCGTCACCACCACCAAGGCCCTCGACACCTGGCGCGTCGCCTGGTCCTACCGAGACGGCCAGCAGGTCACGCAGATGTGGGACGCGAGCGTCGGCCAGGACGGCTCCCGGGTCACCGCGACCGCCGCCGACTACAACAAGAACGTCGCCGCGGACGGCAGCTTCACCTTCGGCTTCCTCGGGACGTGGAACAACAGCAAGAACTCGGCGCCGTACGGCTTCACGCTCAACGGCGCGGCCTGCAAGTAGGCCGGTCCGCCCCTGCCTCTGTCCCTGGCCCTGTCCCTGTCCTTCCGGACGGGCTGTCACCCGCCCCGGCACGTTCTCCGGGCGGGTGACGACCGTGGCCGATGAACTACGCGCTCACGAACCGGCGTTATCGCGCTTGCCGATCAAGTCCCGGTAGAGGGCCGCGCGTTCCTCGTCCGTCTTGGCCTTGGCGAGTGCGGCCTTCCAGTCCTTCTCCAGGTCCTTCAGCTTCTGCACCCAGTCGCCGAACTGCTCCAGGTCGACGTGGCGTTGGCTCGCGCCGAGAGGGGCGTTGCCGCCCGGCTTGTCGTCCTTGTGTCCGCCGAACTGGCTCACGGGGTTGTTGTTCTTCTCGCTGCTCGTGATGCCGTGCTTGTAGCCGTCGGGGGTCCTGCCCCCGGGCCCGGCGGTCTCGAGGCCGACCTGAAGTCCCCCGTCGCTGTCGTCCGTCGGGCGCTTGTACCCCATGAACATGTGTCCGTACGACTCGTTCGGGAGGATGGTGTCGCCGTGGTAGTCGGCGTTTCCCATGCCTCCCGCGGCCATGGGCAGGCCGTAGAGGTGGGTGCGGGGATCGAACCAGTTCTGGACGGTGGCCCCGAACTCGCCCTTCTCCACGAACTCGCCGCGCGTTCCGTCCGCCTGGTTGTTGTCGCCGATGTTCAGGTGATGCGTGCCGAACCCGCGCCGGTACACCGGCTTGTCGGGCGTCGACTTGGGCTCCCAGGGCCTCCGGTCCTCCTTGGTGATGTGGAGCCACTGGGGCAGCTCGTATCCGTGCTGGCCGTCGGCCAGTTGGGGAATACGGATGTTGACGCGTCCGCCGTAGGCCAGCGCGTGGGCGACGTCGTCCTTGAAGTCCTCGTGCATGCCGGTCTCCGGGTTGAAGACCTTCAGCCCCTCCTTCAGGATCAGGAAGATCTTGGTCAGCACCTCGGTGCCGCGCTCGACCCGCTCCCGGTGCTTGCCGGCGTCCGGTACGGCGTCGCTGATACCCGGAGGGACCATGGTCTTCACGAAGGTCTCGAAGATCCGGTCGTTCCGTTCCCCCGTGAGCTGGTCCTTCTCGGACTGCGGGGTGTCCTCGGCGTGCATGGCCATGTGGTGGCCGAGCTGGTAGTCCGAGCGGGTGGGCTTGTCCGGTGACTTCCCTTGGCCGCGTTCCTCGACGTTCTGGTGCCAGCGCAGGGTGGCCACGAGGAGGCGTTTGCCCTCGGGCTGCTGGAGCCAGTTGTGGAAATCGCCCGCCTGGATGTAGGCATCGGCCTCGGCGGTGGTGCAGATCCCCACGGTCTTCAGCCACTTGGGGTCCTCGGACTCCACGGCCTTGATCGCTTCCAGTTCCTGGTCCGAGAAGCTCGGGCCACCGCGCACCCGCCGGTGGATGACTTCCCGTACGTCCTTGTTCCGGATCGCCGCCTCACCGCCGACGAGCAGCCGCGCGAGCCGGGCGATGGCCGGGGGCGAGGCCGCGATCGGGGGTGAGG
>NZ_JBLTJC010000737.1:0-1959 GCF_048158785.1 Streptomyces colwelliae
CCCGGCGACGACAAGTCCCGCCCGACCGCCGGAGGCAAAGGCAGGAGCCCCGTCGCCTTGCGGCGCGGGGCTCCTTGGGTCTTGCTATCCGTTCCGGATCAAAGCACCAGGCTCCGAGACCGAAGAAACTGCGATCAGGTGACTCAGACGGGGGTGACGTTCTCCGCCTGCGGGCCCTTCGGGCCCTGGGTCACGTCGAAGGAGACCGCTTGGTTCTCCTCCAGCGAGCGGAAGCCGCTCGCGTTGATCGCGGAGTAGTGAACGAAGACGTCGGGGCCTCCGCCTTCTTGGGCGATGAAGCCAAAGCCCTTTTCGGCGTTGAACCACTTCACGGTTCCGGTAGCCATAAGCCCTCCTTGGGCCCAAAGGGTTGCCCTGCTCCAGAACCCTGCAAGTGTGAAAACAAGTCCCGCACTACTGCATACGTCTGAAAACGACAAGAGCCCGCGGTTACATGCTCCGCAGGCTCTGTACTGCAAGGGAAACCAAACTGCAACTTGCGGCGAGCCTAGCACTTGGGCAGCCGAAAGCAATAGAGGCCAAGATCACATCACCCGGACGTTTGAAGATCGCCGGGGGCTTGACTGCGGGGCCGAAGTATGGAGCGTACCGCATGAGGTCTAGCCTCACGTCGTGGACAATTCTCGCACCCGGCCGCGCGTCGGCCACATCCAGTTCCTGAACTGCCTGCCTCTCTACTGGGGGCTCGCCAGAACAGGCACGCTTCTCGACTTCGAGCTCACCAAGGACACCCCGGAGAAGCTCAGCGAGCAGCTGGTGCAGGGGGACCTCGACATCGGGCCCATCACGCTCGTCGAGTTCCTCCGCAACGCGGACGACCTGGTCGCCTTCCCCGACATCGCCGTCGGCTGCGACGGCCCGGTGATGTCCTGCGTGATCGTCTCGCAGGTCCCGCTGGACCAGCTGGACGGCCGCCGGGTCGCCCTCGGCTCGACCTCGCGGACCTCCGTACGCCTCGCGCAGCTGCTGCTCGCCGAGCGCTACGGCGTCCAGCCCGACTACTACACCTGCCCGCCCGACCTGAGCCTGATGATGCAGGACGCCGACGCCGCCGTACTCATCGGTGACGCCGCGCTGCGCGCCAACCTGCTCGACGGGCCCCGCTTCGGGCTGGAGGTGCACGACCTCGGCTCGCTCTGGAAGGAGTGGACCGGGCTGCCGTTCGTCTTCGCCGTGTGGGCCGCCCGCCGCGACTACCTGGAGCGCGAACCGGTCATCACCCGCAAGGTCCACGAGGCCTTCCTCGCCTCCCGCAACCTCTCCCTGGAGGAGGTCGGCAAGGTCGCCGAACAGGCCGCCCGCTGGGAGGAGTTCGACGAGACCGTCCTGGAGCGGTACTTCACGACGCTGGACTTCCGTTTCGGCGCGCCCCAGCTCGCCGCGGTCGCCGAGTTCGCCCGCCGGGTCGGCCCGACCACCGGTTTCCCGGCCGACGTGAACGTGGAACTGCTCCAGCCGTAATAGCCGTATAGACAGAAGGTGGCGCACTACCCTGCTGGAAGTCGTACGGGGGAGGGGTGGACGGCATGCAGCCGCTCGGAGACGACGAACCCACGGTCGTGGGGCCCTACCGGCTGCTCGGCCGGCTCGGTTCCGGTGGGATGGGCCGGGTCTATCTCGGGCGCAGCGCGGGCGGTCGTACGGTCGCGGTCAAGATCGTGCATCCGCACTTCGCGCTCGACGAGGAGTTCCGCGCCCGCTTCCGCCGCGAGGTCGACGCCGCGCGCCGGGTCGGCGGCGCCTGGACGGCCCCTGTGCTGGATGCGGATCCCGAGGCCGCGGTGCCGTGGGTGGCTACGGCGTACGCGGCCGACGGGGAGCGGCCGGAGGTGACGGAACGCATGTGGTTCCGCGAGACGGCATACGAGTTCGTGAACCGGCCTCGTCGCATGCGCCGCCAGAAGACGTCCGAGGAGCCGGCGGTCGCTGAACAGGCCC
>NZ_JBLTJC010000738.1:0-1957 GCF_048158785.1 Streptomyces colwelliae
GGACACCGTCTTCACCGCCGACTCCACCAAGCAGGTCGCGGAGTTGAAGGAGGCCCTCGCCCTGGGTCTGACCGCCCGCCCCGTCCTGGTCGGCCCGGTCACCTACCTCCTGCTCGCCAAGCCCGCGGTGGGCGGGTTGTAGAACGCGGGGATGGTGACGCCTCTGGACACGACCTCGTCCGAGGCGGTGGAGGCGGTTGCCGCGGTGGCGGTCGTGAGCGCGAGGGCCTGGGCGGTGAGGCAGGCGGTGGCGGTGATCGCGGCGGCGAGCAGGCGCCGTTGGCGTGCGGGCATGGCGAACCTCCTGTGGAGCGGCCGTCCGGAGAATGGTTCGCCTGGAACTTACCTGCGGGTAAGTTACTCGTGATACCCGTCGGTAGGTTACGTTTCGGTAATGTGACTGACGGTCAGCCGATTCTGTGAGCCGGTTGTCCGGCGGACGTCAGCCGTCAGTCGTTGCCACCGTCGCCGGCCGTTGCCACCGCCACCAGCTCCAGGAACCCGGCGACGGCCTGCGGCTCGCTCACCATCAGGTCGTGGCCGGTGTCGATGTCCCACAGCCGTCCGGCCGCACGGGCCGCCTCCAGGTCGGCGGGATCGCGGTACGGCAGCGTCGAGGTGCATACGATCTGGGACTGCGGAAGCGCCCGCACCCCCGCCTCGTCGTGGAGCCGCAGCGGCTGCTCGAAGCACTTCCACGGATGCGGCGTGATCTTCGGCGCCAGCCAGGCGATGTCGTCCGGATCGGTCAACCCGTAGGAGGGCATGGGTCCTTCGCCGGGGAAGTTCACCAGCTCCACCCCGTCGACGACCCGTCCCATGGCCCGCGACGCGGCCATCAGCTCCGGTGCGAGTTCGGCGAGGGACTGGCCGTTCGCCGGGGTGGCCGCGTCCAGGTAGACGAGGTGGCCGACTCGGTCCAGGGCACGGTCGGCGACACCGGTGATGACCATCCCGCCGTAACTGTGCCCGACGAGAATCGCGTCGAACAGCCCCTCGTAGCGCAGGAGTTGAACGACGTCGGCGATGTGGGTGTCGAGGTCGACCCCGGGCCCGAGCAGGTGGGACCGCTCGCCGAGCCCGGTGAGCGTGGGGGCGTACACGTCGTGCCCGCTCGCCCGCAGGATCCGCGCGACGCGCTGATAACACCATCCGCCGTGACTGCCGCCGTGCACGAGAACGTACGTGGCCATGCGAGGCCTCCCGTCCTACCGCTGTCCTGTCCGACAACTGCCGTTCTGGCCCTGACCGACAACCACCGTCCTGGCCTTGACCGACAACTGCCGTCCGGGTCCTGACCGACAACTGCCGGATAACCAACAGCTGTTGGAGAGAATACTGTTGCCGCATGCCAGCGCAACCCCCTGAACGTCACGTCCTCCCCGACCGCCGGGTCCTCCGCTCCCGTGCCGCCCTCGAAGCCGCCCTCCGCGAGCTGGTCACCGAGCGCGACCTGCGCCAGATATCCGTCGCCGACCTCACCAAACGCGCCGGCGTCAACCGCTCGACGTTCTACGAGCACTACGCCGACGTCCACGACCTCGCTGTCGCGGCGTGCACGGCGACGTACGACCAGTTGGTGGCCGCGGCCCCCATCCCGCACGGCCGACTGGCCCCGGACGGCGGCCCGTTGCCGAACCCCCTGCCCGCCCTCTTCACCCATGTCGCCGAACACGCCCCCCTCTACCGGGCCCTCCTCTGCGACGAGGGCAGCGCCCGGATGATCAACCACCTCCTGCACCGAATCACCGTCGCGGCCCGCGTCAGCCAGGGTTTGGGTGGCAGTGCGGGAGCCGATGAGGGAGCCGCCGAAGGAGCCGTCGAGGACACCCCGCACGACCCGGTCTCCGCCTTCCTCGCGGGTGCCGTCCTGGGCACGGTCATCGACTGGCTGCGGCGGGACTGTCCGGGGACGCCGGGGGAGATCGGGGATGCGGTGTGGCCGTATGCGATGGCT
>NZ_JBLTJC010000739.1:0-1943 GCF_048158785.1 Streptomyces colwelliae
CCCCACACCCCACCCGTCACCGGAAAGAACTTCTGGCATATGCCGGTCGGGCAAGATACTCCCTCCCGACCCCTCCTGTCCCGATTTCCGGCAACCGTCAGAGACCGGACGCTCACTGCCGGTAGATCTATGAGGCATGAGCAGCACTCAGGATGAGCCCTTCGCCGACCGCTTCGACATCTCGGGCGTCACCTCGGACGGTGCCGCCTGGCTCGCCTCGGCAGGAACGTATCCGCGCAGCACCCTCGCCCTCTGGAAGGAACGGCCGGACGCCCCGGTCGTCCTGCCCTGCGGCTCCGCCTTCGACGTGGTGAGCGCCCCGGCGGTCTTCGGACGCCGCATGGTCGACCGCTTGTGGGAGGAGGGCCCGGGGTCCGGACCGGTCGCGACGTACCGGGGGCGGATGCTCCTGTTCGCCGGCCCCGGTACGGCTCAGCGGCTCCAGTCGCTGCTGGGCTGGGAGGAGTGGGGCGCGCACCCCGGGGAGCACAGCCGTACGGGGTCGGTCCCGCCGTTGCTGTGTCACGGCAGGGGCGACGCGGTGACCGTCCCGGCGCTGGCCGGCGGGGCATCGCCGGCCCCGTTCGACTCGCGCTGGCTGGTCGCTCCGGACACCCGTCGGCCCTGGCTTCCGGGCGCGGAAATCCTGCTCTGGGCGGCCGTGCGCGCGGCCCGGACCGCCGTGCGCATATCGATTTTTCCTCCCCCGGATCAGGATGCTAAGGTCTACGACGTCAGCAGGCGCCGCTAGCTCAGTTGGTTAGAGCAGCTGACTCTTAATCAGCGGGTCCGGGGTTCGAGTCCCTGGCGGCGCACCTGTGAAGGGCCCCTCGTGAGAACGAGGGGCCCTTTGACGTGCTCGGTACTCGGGATCAGCCTCCGGCCTCGCCCGGCTCCCCCGGCGTGATGGTCACCGTCCACGCCCCCGAGGCCGTCCGCCCCTCCACCTCCACCTTCACGTTGTCGCCGGGCACGGTGAAGCTCTCGCCGAGGGAGACCGGGGCGTCGGCGAGCGGCGGGTAGACCGAGGTCTCCCAGCAGGCCTCGGTGCGCGGGTGGGCGTCGACGACCTCGATCGGGCCGCTCCCGGAGGCCGCGCCGCCGCGCACCCGGTACACGAGGACGCCCTGCTTGCAGGCCGTGCTGTCGTTGCCGACGGGACTGCGCGCCTCGAAGGCCAGCGCGCTGTCGGTCCCGGTGCGCACGACCGCCAGCTTGGTCCCGAGGCCGAGCCCGAACGCCGGTGATCCCGCCGGGGCTCCGGCCGGGGAGGTGCCAGGGCCCGCGGACAGGGGTTCCAGGGTCAGCCGTTTCGGCGCGGTCCCCCGTACACACACCACCTGGCGCGGATCCAGCCAGCCCAGCTTCCACTTGTGCCAGGCGAACAGGTCGGGCGACAGGCCGAATTGACTGCCCATCAGATCCCAGTCGCCGACGTACGTGTCCCAGTCACCCTTGCCGTCCACCGGCCGGTGGTAGAGGTCGGGGAGGTCGAAGACGTGGCCCGTCTCGTGGGCGAGGACGAGCCGGTCCGGCGGGTGCTTCTCGAACACCGTGACGACCCGCCGGACGTCCGTGCCGTCGGCCCGCAGCGGGGTGTCCAGGTTGACGACCTTCGTGGCGTCCGAGTCCACACCGGGCGCGTCCGGATCGGCCACGAAGTAGACGATGTCGTAGCGCGAGAAGTCGACCTCGGGGTCGGAGGCGGCGAGCGCGTCGCGGAGGTACGCGGCCCGGTTCACCGGGTTCCAGTCGCGCTGCATGGCGTACGACGTCGAGGGGTGCGGCATGCGGATCCAGTTCCGCAGCGGGTGCGGGCGGAGCGTGAACCTGCCGTAGGAGGCGCGTTCGTAGAAGCGGGTGGTGGCCGGGAAGTGGTCGGCGGCCAGTTCGGCGGGGGTGGTGCGCGGGGTCGCGTCGGGGCAGGAGAGGAAGATCATCAC
>NZ_JBLTJC010000740.1:0-1909 GCF_048158785.1 Streptomyces colwelliae
CTAGGGGGACAGGGGACAGGGGGCTCAAAGGCCTCGGTCGAGGAGTTCCGATACGACGAGACGCCCGAAGGCGAGGTTGCCGTGGATCGGGTCGTCCGCCTGGCAGAAGGCGGGGCGTTGCAGACCGGTGCCGTCGGTGACGCGGGCGCGCAGGTCCACCAACTCGACGCTGCGTGCGGTGAGTTCGTCGACGAGGATGTTCTGCGCGGCGAAGAAGACGTTCGGGTCGGACATGCCGGGGACCCGCTGCGGCGGGAGGGGTGCCAGCACCCGTAGGCCCAGGGCGACGGCGTGGTCGTAGAAGGCGAGCGCTCCCCGGACGGTCGCCCTGACCAGGTCGGCGAAGAGGCGGCCGCGCAGGAAGGTGTCCGGGACGGTGCCGTGCCGGTCGCGGTAGAGGTCCCAGTTCTGGCGGGTGGCCACCGTGTGGGCGCTCAGGCCGAAGGTGCACACCAGCGGCACCGGCAGGCCGGCGAGTGCGCTCACGTCGAGGGTGTCGAGGTGCTCGCGGTAGAGCCGCTGCGGCTCGGTCTGCCGGAAGGTGAGGTCTGTGCCGTCCGTGTCGAAGAAGGGGCCCAAGAAGTCGCGCCCGGAGCCCAACGGGCCGCCCACGAAGGGTAGTTCGGCGTCCTGGGCGGCGCATCCGACACAGCCCGCGTGGGAGTCACCCAGCAGCAGGAATCGGGCGGGGGTTGTAGTAGTCGAGCACTGCGTCGTCACACCAGTTGTCCTCTCCGCCGGCGGTGGCAGTGGGAGTGATGGGCTCGGTCCGGCCCCGCACGGCCTGGAAGAAGTGCCGCATCACGAAGGCCACGCCGTCGGGGGTGACCGTGCGGAGGTTGGGTTCGTAGAAGGCCGCCCGGTAGGGGAAGCCGGTGATGATCTCGTACGACGGGAAGTAGTCGACGTCGTCCGTCTCGTCCGCCAACTGCCCTGCCGCCGCGCGCAGTACGGACTTGGAGTGGGTGGTGGCGACGAGTGCGTGACGGCCGGTGGCGGTGGCCGTCAGGGGGACCGGGGAGACGGTGAGGACCATGCGCAGCCGGGAGTTGACGCCGCGGGCGAGGGCGAGCACGGACGTCAGATCGCTGTGCACCTGCGCCACCGTGTGGTTGCGCAGGACGTGCCGGGTGGGGTCGAAGGTGCCGCGTACGGTCCCGGGGCACATCGGCAGCACCGTGCCGGTCCGCGTGTCGTGCCAGGCCTCGGTCAGACCGAGGGTGAAGACGAGGACGTCGGCCTTGGTGAGGGCGGTGCGGATGGCGGTGAGGGTGATGTCGCGGGAGCGGAGCAGGTCGTCGGGCGAGGCGAAGCCGGTCGGTTCGAGGGTGGGCCGGTAGGGGTCGTAGAAGGTGCCTTGGGAGTTGTCGCGGGAGCTGTCGTGAGAGGTGCCGTCCTCCGTCCAGAACTCCTCGGGCGGTTTCTCCTCGTCAAGCGCCCAGGCGACCCATTGGCGCAGTGCGGCGGCGGTGTAGATGTTCCCGGTGCGGAAGGAGAAACGACGGTAGCCGCGTGCGGACTGTTCGGCGCGGGTGAGGCCCGGGGGTGGCAGTTCGGCGTCGTACCAGTGCATGCCCTCCTCCAGGAGGGCTCGTCCGATGTGGGCGGCGAAGCAAGAACCGGCGGTGACGACGGGGGCGTCCTGGCCGATCGCGAACTTCGGCGTCCACAGGTCGGTGATGTCGAGCGCGTCGGGTTCGGCGACCGCGGTACGCCAGAACGACCGCTCGGGGAGGCGGGTGTAGGGGTGCTGCACGGTGACCTCCTCAGGATCGTCCGGCGGGGTGGGGCAGGACGGCTTGTGTGTCGGAGCGGGGCATCGCGACTACGGCGGCTTGCGTGTGGGGTGGGGTCGCCGCGAGTGCGGCGGCGATCGCCTGCACGTGGGGTTCCGCGACGAGTTCGTAGC
>NZ_JBLTJC010000741.1:0-1907 GCF_048158785.1 Streptomyces colwelliae
GGGGAAGCCCTGCACGGCAAAGACGACACGGTGAGCCGGTCGGCGGCCGAGGCGCACGTCTCGCCCGCGGCGGCGACCGACCCCGAGCAGGCCCAGATCGCCTCGTTGTCGGACCTGTCGTCGAAGTACGTGCCCTTGTAGAGGGCGTCGAAGGTCTGTTGGGCCGTGTCGCCGTCGTGGTCCTCCGCCCAGAGCCACTCCGCGTAGGTCGCGAAGCCCTCGTTGAGCCACATGTCGCGCCAGGTCTTCGGGGTGACGGAGTCGCCGTACCACTGGTGGGCGAGTTCGTGGACGAGGGTGGCGGTGTCGGGGGCGCCCGGGAAGAACGGGCGGGTCTGGGTCTCCAGGGCGTAGCCCGCATCGCCCCGGCGGTCGACGATCGCGCCGGTGGAGGAGAAGGGGTACGGGCCGAAGTTGTACTCCTCCCACTCCATGATCTCCGGGAGCTGCCCCAGTACCTTGCGGCTGGCCGCCGCCTCCTGCGGGTCGACGGCCACGTACACGGGGAGGCCGTTCTTCGTGGTGGTGCGGGTGATGTCGTAGTGGCCGATCGCGACCGTGGCCAGGTAGGTCGCCATGGGGCGTGCGGTGCGCCAGGTGTAGGTCGTCGTACGGCCGGCGTCCGTCGTCCTCTCGGTGCTCAACTCGCCGTTGGAGACCGCCTGGAGGCCCTTCGGGACGGTGATCGTGATGTCGTACGTCGCCTTGTCGGACGGGTGGTCGTTGCCGGGGAACCAGGCCATCGAGCCGGTCGGTTCGCCCAGCGCGAGCGCGCCGTCCGCCGTACGCAGCCAGCCCTCGTCCGAGCCGTCGGGGTCGGTGATCGTCTCGGGGGTGCCGGAGTAGCGGACGGTCGTCCTGAACGTCTTGCCCCGGCGGACGGTCGAGGGCGGGTGGACTGTCAGTTCCTGGCCGGCGCGGGTCCAGGAGGCGCTCCTGCCGTCCACTGTCAGCGCGTCGACCTTCATGCCCTTGAGGTCCAGGTCGAAGGCGGAGAGGTCGCCGGTGGCGCGGGCCGTGATCTCCGCCGTGCCGGTCAAGTGGTGGGTGTCGGTGGCGTACGCGAGGGCCAGGGCGTAGTGGGTCACGTCGTAGCCGCCGTTGCCAGCCTTCGGGAAGTACGGGTCGGCCACGCCCGCGCTGCCTGCGGTGCCCTGTACGCCTCCCGTTCCACCGCACGCCGTCAGGACGAGGGCCAGCGCGCACGCGGTGACCGTGGGAACAAGCCGTACGGATCGGGACACGTGCGCGATCCTATGAGTTCGGGGTTCCGGGCTCGGGGTTCGTCGTCCTGGAGTCCGGGGCTCCTCGTCCTGGAGTACGGCGGTCCTCGTACGCTCGGATCCGTGCCCCGTTCTTCCAAGAAGCCTCGCCGCCTTGTCGCCGACGGGCGCGTGTATCTGTGGACGCTGCGCCACAGTCACGCCCACTCCGGGCCGGCCAGGGACGACGCCGGCTGGACCGTGGGCTGTGTCCAGACCCTCACGCTGTCTCCGCAGCCGGCCGGCACGGGCGGTCCGCTGCGGATCGTCTTCACCTCGGGGCCGGGGCGGTACGTCCCGGGCGGAGCCCCCTTCGGCTCCGGGGACGTCGGGTACGTCCGGGGCGCCTCCCTCAACCTCCACGAACCCGGTGCCGTCCGCGCCCTGCTCGACGCGGCGGCGGACCGTGGGTGGTTGCCGGGGCCGGGGGCGTCGCGCGCGGTGGAGGTCGATGGGTGGGCCCTGCTGACCAACCGGTCCGGCATCACCCGCATCCAGGTCGGCGCACCCGTCGCCCTCGCACCGGCTTCGGCACTGGTTTCGGCTTCGGTGCGGCTTCGGGTTCCGGTCGCGGTTCGGCGAGCGCGTGGCCGATGAGCCCCAACTGCTTCCTCAACAGCGCCACTTCGGCCGTGGCGACCCTGT
>NZ_JBLTJC010000742.1:0-1891 GCF_048158785.1 Streptomyces colwelliae
CGGCGGCAGCGTCAGTTGTGAAAAAGAGACAGGTACGGGAGGTAGGGGATGTACGGGCACGGCTACGGGCGGAGCCGTGCCCGGCGTCGGGTCGTAGCGCGAGGGTGCCCGCCGCGAGACACAGCAGACACACCACCATCACCCGGCGGTACCCGATGAGATCACCGAGCCGTCCGGCGATGGGCGTGGCCACGGCCGACGCCAGCATGAACGCGGTGAGCAGCCATGCGGCGGCGGCCGGCGTCAGCTCCAACTGCCGCTGGAACAACGGCAGTGCGGGTACGACGACGGCCTGGGCGAGTGCGACGCCGAGGGCGCAGAGGAGGAGTACAGGGACGACGTACCGGCCGTGACCGGCGTAGCCGATGTCTTCCGCCCGTGAACCCTCTCCCCCTCGTGGGCTCGTCGCCGTACCGACCGTCTCGCCGCCGGGACTGTCGGCCGGGACCCGGCGACGCGCACGGAACGCCTTGATCAGCATCGCGGACAACGCCGCGAGGGCGATCCACATCAGGCGTCCGCCGAGCCGAGCCGGGCCGTTGCCCACGCGCGGGCCTGGTCGAGGTCGTCGGTGGCGAAGGTCGGACACCCCCACAACCGGTCACCGGCGGCTATCGCCTTGGCCCGCTCCTCCTGCACGTCGAGCGGAACGACGAAGGCCAACCCCCGGCAGTGGACGCGGAGTTCGGGCCGAAGCCGCGTGAGGGACCGGACGCGTTCGTTGGCAACGCCCGGCTCGGTCCGCCCGGACGTTCCGGCCGCCGGCGGCATCAGCAGTACCGCGCTGAACGCCGTACCTCGTGCCACGGCGGCCCGCAGCGCCTCTACGACGAGACCGGGCGCCTCGTCAGGAGCTGCGGCGGAGACGTCCAACACCACGATCGGACTCTCGGCGGAGGGGTTCTCGGCGTTCGGTCCCATGGGCGGTCCTCCTGGGGAAGTCGAGGAAGTCGACGCGACAGACGGGAAGGTCGAAAGTAAGGGGACCCTAACATTATTAGTGACCGCCGGTCACTAATCAACCACCAGGCAACTCAGGCACTAAGCTGCTGACGATGGCCGGCAGGGGAGAAGCGAAGAGACCGGGACCGGGACGCCCGTCCCGCCTGAGCCACGAACTGATCGTGTCCACCGCGCTGGAATGCGACCTGACCACGCTCACGATGCGGGAGTTGGCGACCCGCCTGGGCGTCTCCCACTCGGCGCTCTACCGCTGGGTCCCCGACCGCGACGGCCTCTTCGACCTGATCAGCGCGGTCATGGTGGAACGCATCCTGCCGCCGGACACCCCCACCCCCAGGACCTGGCGCACCTGGCTGGCCCGACTCGCCTGGGCGATGCACGACGAGTTCCTGGCGGTACCGGGCTACGCCGCCCACGTCGCCCGCCCGCACCGCCACAACCCCGACTCCTTCGGCCGCCTGCGCGAACGCGTCATCGCAGCCTTCGTCACCGCCGGCGCGGAACCGGCGGAGGCGGAACAGAGCTGGTACGTCTTCGGGCTCGGCGTAGTCCAGTGGTTGGGCACGTCGGACACGAACCTCGACCTGGGCACGGCCCGCCCCCGCTTCGACCTGTACCTCGACACCCTCCTGCGCGGCCTACCGGCCCGCACACCCGTCGAACACCCGCGGCCCACCACTCCCGAGTAACTGCGGCAGGCAGCCCCCCCCCGCAAGGGACAAGCAACCCTCATCATGAGAGTTGGCTTGCATAAAGAGAGCGAACCCCCTACCTTCATGAGAGCCAGCTCTCAGCAAGCGAGAACAAGCGACAGGACGCCTCCCCGGCCCACCCGAAGACGACCAGCGGCAAGGTGGACCGTCGCCGCCTCTCCTGACCGACGACCCGGCTGGCCATGGTCCGCCGAGTAGGACTTGGCGAGGCACAC
>NZ_JBLTJC010000743.1:0-1880 GCF_048158785.1 Streptomyces colwelliae
GATGGGTATAAGAGACAGGGGACGGCCAGTTGTGGGGGGACCATGAACGAGGGGACACCGGAGCAGGGGCCCGCGAAGACGAAGTGGTGGGCTCTAGAACGGGGTCCTGCGACGCCGGGTGCGATGGGTGATCCGATACCGGGTGCGGCTGAGGCGGAGGATGCTGCGCCGGAGCCGGTGGGTGATGCCGGGGGTCGTGTCCGTGGGGTTGGCGTCGACGGGGATGTCGGTGCGGATACCCAGGACGACGGGGTTGCCGAAGGGGCTGCTGACGGGGACTTTGCGTTGCGGCCGCCGGGTGCGTTGCGGGGTGAAGCGGCGCGGGGAGCTGGCGACGGGGATTTCGAGTTGCGGGCGCCTGTTGAGGGGCTGAGCGGTGAAGTGGCTTCTGGTGGGGGCGACTTCGAGTTGGGGCGCCCTGTGCCCGGAGGTTCGGCCGGGGGTGTGATTGAGGGCGCCGGCGCTGGTTTCGGGTTGGGTTCCGGTGTTCAGGGGGCCTTGACCGGTGACGCGCCTGAGGATGCCTACGGTGACACCGAGACGGGTCGGGTTGTGGGCGGGGCTCCAACTGACGGTGTGGCTACCGGCGTTGACGTTGATGTGGAGTCGGGACGTCGTGTGGTGGGGGCGCCGGCCGGCGATGCGGTCGCTGGTGCGGGCGGTGAATTCGAGCCTGACTGTCCTGTGGTCGAGTCTCCGAGTGGCGGTGCGGTTGCGGGCGTTGACGGTGACTTCGAGTTGGGGCGTCCTGTGTCGGCGTCTGCGCATGGTGGTGCGGTCGTGGGTGTGGGCGGTGACTCCGAGCGGAGCTGTCCTGTGGTCGAGTCTCCGACTGGGGGTGTGGCTGCGGGTGTTGACGGCGACTTCGAGTTGAGCCGTCCCATGTCGGCGTCCTCGCCGGGCGATGCGGTCGTGGGTGAGGGCGGTGACTCAGAGTGGGACCGTCCTGTGGTCGAGTCTCCAACTCACCTTGCAGTAGCTGACGTTGGCTTCCGGCCGGACCACCCCGTGTCGGAGTCCTCGGTCGGCGGCGCGGTCGTAGACCCGGGCGATGACTTCGAGCTGGACTACCCCGCGCCAGTCCCCCCGGCCAGCAGCGCAGCCGTAGACACCGATGGCCTTTCCGAGGCGGATCACCCCGCGGCGGTCTCCTCGACCCGCGCCGAGCCGGTAGGCATCCGCGCTGATTTCGAACCGGAACCTCCCGCGCCCGAACCCTCGACGACCCCCGGCGCGGTCCTCCCGCCCAGCGATCGACCCGAGCCACTGCACGACCCCGACCCTTACAGCACCCCGCCATACGGCGAGCCGGGCCCCTGGGCGTCCGCGCCGCCCGTTCAGCACCCGGCGGTCGTTCCTGCGCCGGGCGCGGCCCCACAGGCCCCTACAGCAGCTCCCGGCACTCCTGTCCCGCCGGTTCCGTACACCGCTCCGGCGTCTTCCGGCACCCCTGCGTCGCCGCTCGCCGACACCGCGTATGCCGGCACTCCCGTCCCGCCGGTCCCGTACACCGCTCCGGCGTCTTCAGGCACCCCCGCGCCGTCTTTCGTCGACTCCGCGTATGCCGGCACTCCCGTCCCGCCGGTCCCGTACACCGCTCCCGCGTCTTCCGGCATCCCCGCGTCGCCGCTCGCCGACACCGCGCACGTCGGCACTCCCGCGTCACCGCTCGCCAACACCGCGCCTCCACGCACCCCTGCACCACCTATCACCGACGCCACCGCCGACGCCCCCGCCTCCGGCACCACCGCGCCCTCCGTCACGCCCCCGGCGTCCTTTGCTCACCCCGCACCGCCCTTCTCCGACACCTCAACTTCCGCCCCTGTCACGCCACCCGACCTCGCCCACACCCCTGTCACGCCACCCGACCTCGCCCGCAC
>NZ_JBLTJC010000744.1:0-1848 GCF_048158785.1 Streptomyces colwelliae
GGATGGGTAGGGGAGCGTCGTGTGCCGGGTGAAGCCGCAGCGGAAGCTAGTGGTGGACGGTTCACGAGTGAGAATGCAGGCATGAGTAGCGATACACACGTGAGAAACGTGTGCGCCGATTGACTAAGGGTTCCTGGGTCAAGCTGATCTGCCCAGGGTAAGTCGGGACCTAAGGCGAGGCCGACAGGCGTAGTCGATGGATAACCGGTTGATATTCCGGTACCCGCTGTGAAGCGTCAAACATCGAGCATCGTGATGCTAAGGCCGTGAAGCCGTTCCGGACCCTTCGGGGAATGGAAAGTGGTGGAGCCGCCGGCCCAAGCGGTTAGTAGGTGAGTGATGGGGTGACGCAGGAAGGTAGTCCATCCCGGGCGGTGGTTGTCCCGGGGTAAGGGTGTAGGACGAGTGGTAGGCAAATCCGCCACTCACATAGTCTGAGACCTGATGCCGAGCCGATTGTGGTGAAGTGGATGATCCTATGCTGTCGAGAAAAGCCTCTAGCGAGTTTCATGGCGGCCCGTACCCTAAACCGACTCAGGTGGTCAGGTAGAGAATACCGAGGCGTTCGGGTGAACTATGGTTAAGGAACTCGGCAAAATGCCCCCGTAACTTCGGGAGAAGGGGGGCCATCACTGGTGAGGGAATTTACTTCCTGAGCTGGGGGTGGCCGCAGAGACCAGCGAGAAGCGACTGTTTACTAAAAACACAGGTCCGTGCGAAGCCGTAAGGCGATGTATACGGACTGACGCCTGCCCGGTGCTGGAACGTTAAGGGGACCGGTTAGTCACTCTTCGGGGTGGCGAAGCTGAGAACTTAAGCGCCAGTAAACGGCGGTGGTAACTATAACCATCCTAAGGTAGCGAAATTCCTTGTCGGGTAAGTTCCGACCTGCACGAATGGCGTAACGACTTCTCGACTGTCTCAACCATAGGCCCGGTGAAATTGCACTACGAGTAAAGATGCTCGTTTCGCGCAGCAGGACGGAAAGACCCCGGGACCTTTACTACAGTTTGATATTGGTGTTCGGTTCGGCTTGTGTAGGATAGCTGGGAGACTGTGAACTCTGGACGCCAGTTCAGGGGGAGTCGTCGTTGAAATACCAGTCTGGTCGTGCTGGATGTCTAACCTGGGTCCGTGATCCGGATCAGGGACAGTGTCTGATGGGTAGTTTAACTGGGGCGGTTGCCTCCTAAAGAGTAACGGAGGCGCCCAAAGGTTCCCTCAGCCTGGTTGGCAATCAGGTGTTGAGTGTAAGTGCACAAGGGAGCTTGACTGTGAGACCGACGGGTCGAGCAGGGACGAAAGTCGGGACTAGTGATCCGGCGGTGGCTTGTGGAAGCGCCGTCGCTCAACGGATAAAAGGTACCCCGGGGATAACAGGCTGATCTTCCCCAAGAGTCCATATCGACGGGATGGTTTGGCACCTCGATGTCGGCTCGTCGCATCCTGGGGCTGGAGTCGGTCCCAAGGGTTGGGCTGTTCGCCCATTAAAGCGGTACGCGAGCTGGGTTTAGAACGTCGTGAGACAGTTCGGTCCCTATCCGCTGCGCGCGCAGGAACATTGAGAAGGGCTGTCCCTAGTACGAGAGGACCGGGACGGACGAACCTCTGGTGTGCCAGTTGTTCTGCCAAGGGCATGGCTGGTTGGCTACGTTCGGGAGGGATAACCGCTGAAAGCATCTAAGCGGGAAGCCTGCTTCGAGATGAGTGTTCCCACCCCCTTGAGGGGTTAAGGCTCCCAGTAGACGACTGGGTTGATAGGCCGGATCTGGAAGGCGGGTAACCGCTGGAGGTGACCGGTACTAATAGGCCGAGGGCTTGTCCTCAGTTGCTCGCGTCCACTGTGTT
>NZ_JBLTJC010000745.1:0-1831 GCF_048158785.1 Streptomyces colwelliae
GGCCTTCTCGTCGGTGTTCGTGGTCTCCAACAGCCTGCGACTTCGGACATTTCGCTGAAGTTCCGCAAAGTTACCGGGAGTTACGGGAAGTCGAAGTAAGAGTCCCCCTAGAGACGGAGGACGGCCTGCGGACGGTCCCGGGCTCCCCGGGGGCTGCCTCAGTCGGGCGTGACCGTGCCGTCCGTCAGGCCGTCGTACATGCCGCGCACCAGCTGCTCGCCGAGCCGGCCCGCCTGCCGCAGCGCCCGCTCGAAGTCCTCCAGGGCGCGGAACCGGGCGCCGTAGCGCCGCTGTTCGTCCAGGGGGAGGCGTGGCAACTGGAGCCTGCGGACGTCGAGTCGGGTCGCCGTGGACGCGTAGCTGCTGGCCTGGCGGTTGTTGGCGGTGCCGCGCAGGAAGCCGGCGAGGAACCACGGGTCCAGCGCGCCGGGATCGGGCCGCAGCAGTACGAGGCTGCGCCCCAGGGCGGCGCCCGCGGTCGTGGCGTCGATCACGCGTGCCATCGAACCGCCGCCGAGCACCGGGACGACGACATCGCCCGGCTCGGTGAGGACGGCCACCTCGTCACTCTCGGGGAGGATCCCGGAAGGAGCCGTTCCGGCGAGGACGTCGTGGTCGGTGAGAACGGGCACACGCGCGTGGCCGCCGTTTCCGCCGGTACGCATCACCAGGGCGCCCCCGCGCGCGAGTTCACCGATCGTGGTGAGCGGCCAGCGCGTGGGCCGCGCGGAGTCGGCGACGTGGTCGACGGGCGGCGGGGTGAGGTCGGCGGTCAGCCGGAGCGTCTCGCCGAGCCGCTCGCGGACGGCCGTGAGCTCGTCGGCGCCGTCGGCCGCGGTCGCGGGCGGGAGGTGGCGTGCGGGTGCCAGGTCCACGTCGTCGTCGAGGAGTTCGATGACCGGCACGGAACGCGCCAGCCCCGGCTCGTCGTCCAGCCGCCCCGCGCGGTCGAACGCCTTCCAGGCGTCGAGCACCGCACCCCGCACGGCCTGCCAGTCCGGCCCGCCCCGCCCCTCGGTCGCGAACCGCCCGGTGTCCACCAGCAGCACCTCCGGCTGCGCGGCCGCCCGCCCCGGCCGCCGCAACACCCACAGGTGCAACGGGATGTTGTACGGCGGCGCCGCCCCGATCGGCAGCGCTACGACCGCCTTCAGCGCCCCGCGCCGCAGCAGGTCGGCGCGGATCCGGCGGCCGGAACGCCGGGAGGCCGCGGCCGGCGGCATCAGCAGCACGGCCGTGCCGCCGTCCTTGAGCCGGGCCAGCGCGTGCTGCACCCAGGCCAGCTCGGACTCGTTGCGCGCCGGGAAGCCGTACTCCCAGCGGGGGTCGTAGGCGAGTTCGTCGTGGCCCCAGTTCCGCTCGTTGAACGGCGGATGGCACAGGACGACGTCGGCCCGCAGCGCCGGGTACGCGTCGGCGCGCAGCGTGTCGCCGGCTGTGGCGCGCACGGTGACCTGTGCGCGCAGGGCGAGCCGGAGCGCGGTGAGCGCGGCGAGGTCGGGGGCGTCGTCCTGGGCGTACAGCTCCTGCCCGGGGCGGGGGGTGACGGCGCGCAGCAGGGCGCCGGTGCCGCAGGCCGGGTCGAGCGCGGTGGCGGCCGGGCCCGCCGACTCGGCCAACTCGGCCATCAGGCGGGCGAGTTCGGTCGGGGTGAGCGTGTACTGGCGCGGGTTGGCGTCCAGGTGCCGCCCGAGCAGGAACTCGAACGTCTGACGTGCGCCCAGCTCGGCGGCGAGTTCGGCGGTGCCGCGGAGGAGGTCGCCGTCGATGACGATCCCGAACGTGGGTCCGCCGAGCACCGGGCTGCTGAGTCTGCCCACGTCGGCCTGGG
>NZ_JBLTJC010000746.1:0-1822 GCF_048158785.1 Streptomyces colwelliae
CGGTCCGGTCACCGGCCCCCAGGTACTCGATGACCTCAGCGAGGGTGCACAGCCGGACACCCGCCACTGCAGTTGCCGGGCCATACGCGTGCGAAGGAGCCCGCGATGAGCGAGATGATCACCGCGGACCTGGTCGACCTCGACCTGTCCGCCGATACCAAAGAGGCGGCGGCACGTGCCCTCGCCGAGCGCATGGTCGCCCAGGGCCGGGTCACCGACCTCGACGGCTTCCTCGCCGACGTGGCCGCCCGCGAGGCGCAGATGCCGACCGGCCTGGACGGCGGCATCGGCATCCCGCACTGCCGCAGCGAGTACGTCACCGAACCGTCGCTCGCCTTCGGGCGCAGCGCCGAGGGCGTCGACTTCGGCGCCCCCGACGGCCCCGCCGACCTGATCTTCCTGATCGCCGCGCCCGCCGGGGCCGACGACGCCCACCTCACGATCCTCTCCGCACTGGCCCGCCAGCTCATGAACGCCGAGTTCACCTCCGCCCTGCGCGCGGTGGACGACGCGGAGAGCGCGGCGGCCCTGATCCGCGGCGACGAACCCGAGGGCGGCACAGACTCCGCCGCGACGCCGGTGGCGGCCTCCGCCGGCGCCGCGGCGGGCAGTTCCCCGGCAGACGGTTCCACGCCGGACAGCTCTACGGCAGCCGCTTCTACGGCGGACAAGGGCGCCGACGCTGACACGGGCGCCGACGCGCAGCCGTTCCGTATCGTCGCCGTCACCTCCTGCCCGACCGGTATCGCGCACACCTACATGGCGGCCGAGGCGCTGGAGAACGCCGGCCGCGACGCCGGTGTCGAACTCGTCGTGGAGCCGCAGGGCTCGGCCGGTTTCACCCGGCTCGACCCGGCGGTGATCGCGGCGGCGGACGCCGTGATCTTCGCCCACGACGTGCCCGTACGGGAGAAGGAACGCTTCGCCGGCAAGCCCACCGTCGACGTCGGTGTGAAGGCGGGCATCAACCGTCCCGCCGAGCTGATCACCGAGGTCCGCGGCAAGGCGGAGCGCGGCGAGGTCACCGGCGGATCCGCGCCGACACCGGTCGAGCGCGGCGGTGAGGCGGGCGAGGGCTACGGCTCCATGCTCCGCAAGTGGCTGATGTCCGGCGTCAGTTACATGGTCCCGTTCGTCGCGGCGGGCGGTCTGCTGATCGCCCTCGGCTTCGCGATCGGCGGCTACGAGATCAAGTCGGCGCCCTCGGTCATGCAGCACTTCGTGTGGACGCAGACCGACAGCTGGGCCGCGCTGATGTTCCAGATCGGCGCCGTCGCCTTCGGCTTCCTGGTCCCGGTGCTGGCCGGCTACATCGCCTACGGCATGGCGGACCGGCCCGGTCTGGTGCCCGGCTTCGTCGGCGGCATGATCGCCTCCACCATCAACGCGGGCTTCCTCGGCGGTCTCGCCGCCGGTCTGATCGCCGGTGGTGTGGTGCTGGCGATCCAGAAGGTGAAGATCCCGGCCGCGGTGCGCGGGATCATGCCGGTGGTGGTGATCCCACTGATCTCCACGGCGATCGTCGGGTTCCTGATGTTCGTGGTCATCGGGAAGCCGATCGCCTCGGCCCAGAAGGGCATGACCGACTGGCTCAACGGCCTCAGCGGCTCGAACGCCATCCTGCTGGGCGCCCTGCTCGGCCTGATGATGTGCTTCGACCTCGGCGGCCCGGTCAACAAGGTCGCGTACACCTTCGCCACGGCGGGCATCGCGGTCTCCAACCCCAGTGACTCGGCGATGAAGATCATGGCCGCGGTGATGGCGGCCGGCATGGTCCCGCCGCTGGCGATGGCCCTGGCGACGACCGTGCGCGGCAAGCTCT
>NZ_JBLTJC010000747.1:0-1814 GCF_048158785.1 Streptomyces colwelliae
GGAGTGGCGTGGACGCAGAAGCGGTTGGGCCGCGATGCTGCGCCTCGGCGACCTCACGGGCCGTCCTGGGCGCGGAGGTACGGCGACATCGACCGGTGCGACGTCATCCTGCTCAACAACGGCGGCAACGACAACGCCGGCGTTGGCTGGTCGCCACGAGGATCGTCGCCTTGTCGGGATGCGCGTACTGCGCAGCTCGTCGAACTCGACGAAGGAGGCGCCGTGTTCAACATGTTCGAGGAGTTGTTCTCACCGGGCCGCAAGCACACCCAGGACGAGGCCAACCGGCTGGCGCTGACCAGGGTCGACGTCGCGGACGGAGACCCCGGGCGCGGGCCGATAGACCTGGAGTCCGGGAGGGTGGTCGTACGCCTGCCAGAGGCAGAGGCAGAGGCAGGCGCCGACTCCGATCCCGAGTCCGCTCCGTCGTCTGGAGCAGCTACGTCACCTGAAGCTCCAGAATCCGATCGTCCCCCGACTTAGGAGTGCCCCGGCCGTCCGTGTTGCTGGTGACGAGCCACAGCTTGTCGTCGCCGGCCGAGACCACCGTGCGCAGTCGGCCGTACTCGCCGGTGAGGAAGGCCTGCGGGGCGGCGGACGCCTTGGTGCCGTCCAGCGGGATGCGCCACAGGCGCTGGCCCTTGAGCCCCGCCATCCATATGGAACCCTCGGCATAGGCGATGCCGCTGGGGGAGGCGTCGTCGGTGTGCCACTGGGCGATCGGGTTGTGGTACTCGGCGTTGTCGCCCTTGCCTTCCGCGTTCGGCCAGCCGTAGTCGTCGCCCGGTGTGATCGCGTTCAGCTCGTCCCAGGTGTCCTGGCCGAACTCCGAGGCGAACAGCCGCTGTTTGGAGTCCCAGGCGAGGCCCTGCACATTGCGGTGGCCGTAGGTGTACACCGGGGAGTTCGGGAACGGGTTGCCCGGGGCCGGGTCGCCCTCCGGGGTCAGCCGCAGGATCTTGCCCCCGAGGGACTTCTTGTCCTGGGCCAGGCCCCGCTGACCGCTCTCGCCCGTACCCGCGTACAGCATGCCGTCCGGGCCGAAGGCGATCCGGCCGCCGTTGTGGATGTAGCCCTTGGGGATGCCCTTGAAGATGGTGTCGGGCGCGCCCAGCTGCTCACCGGCCGGCTTCTTCTCGTCGTACAGCACGCGGACGATGCGGTTGTCCGAGGCCGAGGTGAAGTACGCGTAGATCATGTGGTCCGAGGCGTAGTCCGGGGAGAGCGCGATGCCGAGGAGACCGCCCTCGCCGGCCGCGGAGACCCCGGACACCGTGCCCAACTCGGTCTTCTTGCCGGTCTTCTCGTCGATCCGGGTGATCGTGCCGTCGTCGCGCGAGGAGACCAGGAGGTTCCCGTCGGGCAGCGGGGCGAGGCCCCAGGGCGTCTTCAGGCCCTCGGTGACCGTGCGCAGCACCTTCACGGTGCCCTTGGCGGGCGGGGTCTGTTCGGCGGCCTGCTGGGAGGGAGAGGCCCCCGTGGCCGTACCGCTGCTGCTGGACGGCGCGCTCGTGCCGTCACCCGGAGACCCACCCCCGTCGGAGGAGCAGCCGGCCGTCAGCAGGAGTGCGGTCACGGCCAGGGCGGCCGACACGACTCGACGTTGCACGATCAGGTCCCTTCGACGGGCGGGTACTCACCAGTGGGTACGGCGGGCACTTGTGGCGGGCTCACTGCCGGGCCCTGCGGCTGGTTCTACTTTTCATACACCGCTCACACCGCCCGAGTTCCCGATCACCACCCACCGACGCACGATCGAGCCGTCGGGTGAGGGTGAGGGGGCGATGAACTGGCCCGGGGGCCGGGGCCTGGGA
>NZ_JBLTJC010000748.1:0-1783 GCF_048158785.1 Streptomyces colwelliae
GGGTCAGATCTCCGGCGTGATCCGGATGATCGAGGAGGGACGCGACTGCGAGGACGTCGTCACACAGCTCGCCGCCGCCCCGCGGTGACGTTCTCGATGGTGCGGAGGTAGCGGTGCGGGATGTGGACGGGGTCCTGGGTGGTGGCCATGAGGCCGGTGGTGTGGACCGTGGTGCTGTTCGGGTGGTTGCGGAGCAGGAAGTCGTTGTCGCGCTGCTGATCCGGCAGACCGAGATAGTGCAGGACCTCGTGCAGCAGGTCCGCGTCGGAGTGGCCGACGTCGAGGTGGAGTTGGTCGGCGCGGGCCGGGTCGGGCGTGTTGGTGAGGGTGATCGCCTCGGGGTGCGCGGGGTCGTCGATCAGGTTGAGGTTGACGTGCAGCTGGTCGCCTGAACTGGGCAGCGCCAGACCAGAGTTGAGGTGCGTGTCCAGCAGACCGGAGATGCGCTCGTTGAGTTGAGTGGTGAGCGCCGGGTCGGTGGCGGTGACCGGAAGGTTGAGCGTGTAGTCCCGTATCCACTGACCGTTGGGCGCCTGGATACGACGGACCTGCGTACGGATGAGCGTCGTCGCACCGCTAAGGACCCCGGGGCGGGGCGAGTTGGACTGATCCGCGTGCGGATCGAAGCGCTCCGTGGAGTGAACAGCCGGGCGGGCGTGCGGACGCAGGCCGTGCCAGGTGTCCTTCGGCGCGGGGTCGGCGACGCGGGACGCGGGGCGCTCGTCATCGGCGTCGCGTGTGGGTGCGGGACGGTAACGGCCGTTTGGCTGAACGCTGTTGGCGTCCTCGGGACCCCGGGGCGCCTGTGACGTGGTGATGTTCGCCGGGGTGGCGGTCGCCGGAGTGGTGCCGGCGTTCGCGTCGCTGGCGCTGTAGTGGTTCAGGCCCGTGTAGTGGACCTCCAGGGCGGGGGTGTTGGTGGTCGGGCCGTAGCGCAGCACGATGCCCTGGGGGCCGGCGGTCGCGGGGGCGCCGACGGTCGGGGCGGACGTCGGCTGGAAGACGTGGATCGGGGCGCCGAGGGTGTCGGCGAGCAGGGGCAGGAAGGTGTCGCCGATCGGGTGCGCCCACGCGGCGGACCAGTGGCTCACCGCGCCGTCGAGCATGGTCTCTTCGTCCGCGGTGAGCGGGGCGGTGCTGCGGTGGTAGCCGGCGATCAGCAGCGACCGGCGCTCGTCCGGTGTCATGGTGGCGAGCGTCGGGAGCGCGTTCACCGCACGCAGATAGGCGAACATCCGCCGGTTGCTCGGGGCGGCGCCGGCCGGTGCGGGCGGGGCTCCCGGCGCCGAGACCGCTTGCAGATAGCGGGTCTGGAGGTCGACCGGGTCCAGGTCCTCGGCGTGGGTCACGCCCTGGATGCCGTACTGGACCAGCGCGTTGTCGATCTCGGTGACGGTCATGCCCTGCGCCGCCGTCGTGAAGGGGGCGACGAGGACTCCCCGGAGCTGGCCGAGCACCTGCGCCGGGAGCGGGCGGCTGCCGTTCTGCGCCGCCGCCAGCCGGGCCAGCACCAGGTTCTGCAACCCCTGCTGCGCGGCCTGGAGTTGACCGGATCCCTGGGTCGCGGTCTGCGGGTTCAGCGCCAGCGCCCTGAGGGTCTGCCGTACGGCGTTGGGCCGGCCGAGCCAGGTGTCGGTGGCCGCGTCGAGGCCCGGGGTGGCCCCTCGTAGGTGCGTGCGGACCAGGTCCGGCGCGCTGCCGATGACCGCGTACAGGAGGCAGTTGCCGTCGCCGGGGGTCGGGACGGCGTTGCCCGTGGGGGTGGCATACGGCGACAACGGGG
>NZ_JBLTJC010000749.1:0-1777 GCF_048158785.1 Streptomyces colwelliae
GCTGGTCGCGGCCGGCATCCTGACGACCGTGCCCTACCAGCAGGCGGGGAGCCGGACCCGGCACGAGTACCGGCTGACGAGCAAGGGCCGCGATCTGTGGCCGGTACTCCCGAGACGTCGACTCCCGTGCCAGGATCGCGATCGCCGGCCGGATCACCCCGTCCGCGTCCACCGTGAACCGCAGGTTCTGGCCGTGGCTCCCGTCCACCGAATCGCACTCCCAGATGCCGACGCCCTTGTCCACGGACCCCCGGCTGTCCAGGCACAGGTCGGAGTCGGCGGACGACCGCACCACCCCGCGCCCGGAGTCGACGCGCCACAACTGGGTGTTGGACGAGGTGCAGGGGGCCGTGATCACATCCGTGCCCTCCGTCAGGTCGCCGTCGCGGATGTCCAGGCACCGGCCCGTGGAGACGTTCACGACCTGGGCGTACGTGCCGTTGGGTGCGTGAGCGGCCGGGGACGTGGAGGGCGTCGCGCTCGCGGAGCGCGTCGGCTTCGAACTCCTCGTCGGAGACGGCGACTTGGACGGAGACGGGTTCGTCGACGGCGCCACCGGGACCGTCGCCGTCACCGTCACCTCGGACGGACTCGACGGGATCGCCCCCGCGCCCGCCGCCGCACCGGGACGCGACGTCGCCGCACCCGGCCGCAACAGAAGGAACAGCAGCGGCACCAACGCCACCCCCAGCGCCGCCGACGCCAGCACCAGCCGACGCGAGGGCGCCCAACTCGCCGGAGTCCCGCGGTCGTTGCTCCTCGCCTCCGCGCGACCCCGCATCGCGTACGACGCCCCCGCCCACGCCGACAACCCCTCCGCCAGCGTCGCCCGCGGCGCGTCCCGCAGTGCGGTCAGTTCCTCGTGCGCGCCCGTGCAGTGGACGCACTGCGCCATGTGCGCGTGCAGGTCGGCGCTGTCGCGGGGGTTGTCGGGGCGTACCGACTCCTCGATCAGGCGCCGGAAGTCACCGCAGCGCGGGTCGTCGGAGGCGGCCAGGCGGGACTTCAGGCAGGCCTGGGCCATGGACTGGAGGGCCGGTCCGGTGCCGTGGACGACGTCCTCGCGGGTGAGGCCGAGGAAGGCGGCGGTCACGGTTTCCGGTTCCCGGTCGACGATGCCGTACCAGACCAGGCCCTGTGTCCGGGAGGGGAGCGAGAGGAACGCCGGGAGCATGGAAGGTGCCGGGTCCGTCGTGTTCAGGAGCAGGAGGAGGCCGGCGTCCAGGCCGGACGAGCGGTCGTCCTGGGACCATGACGCGGCCACCCGCCCTGTCAGCAGCAGGAGTTGGTACCGCCAGGGGACGGACGGATCCACGCCGCGTGCCGTCTCGCGCGCCGCGAGGGTGAACACCTGTGCCGCCAACTGCCGTGCCGCCGGCTCGCTCGTGGTGCACAGGCGGGCGTAGGACAGGACGGACGGCTGGTGCCGGGTGCGGAGTTCCTGGAGGGCCGCGTAGACCGTGGACGTGTCGGCGCGCAGCAGTTCCGTGAGCCGCGCGTCGGAGGCGTCGGTGTGTGCGCCGCCGTCCTCGTCGGAGCGAACCATGCGCCCGCCTCCTCGCACCTGTCCTGACAGACCAGCCAGTTTGTGGGGTGCCCATAGTGGTGGAAGGAGGCCGGTGGGGAAAGAGGTTTCTGTGGGTAACCCCGGTGCTCACCGCCAGGCCCATGAGGGCCAGGTCCGGTACTCCGGCGACCAGGTCCGGGGCGTCCACCCGGGCGACGTGCAGGGTCGGGTCGAACACGGACAGCCGCTCGGTCGCCAGGTCCTTTCCGT
>NZ_JBLTJC010000750.1:0-1774 GCF_048158785.1 Streptomyces colwelliae
CCCTCAACCTCACCCCCCACCCTTGGCCCCCCACCACCAACGAGAGCAGCAGCGGAGGCGGGACGGGAGACAACGAGGCGGATGGAACCCGCGCAGACAACACAGCTCCCCAATGAAGAAGTCAAGCCGTGTGGGGGCAGTCATAAACCCCGTTGAGACCGCTGGGACTGCACGAGCGGGTGACATCTTGACCTGCACCAGACCCGTCCTACGGCGACCGCTGCTGGGCACTGATCAGCAAAAGGCTGACAGCGCCATCAACTAACCGGCCTGACCAACTCGAACCGCCGGAACGCCAGCACAGAGTCACCGACACCCCTTGGAATCGATCATCTCGGACCGGGATGTCACGGTCGCAGAGAGGCGATTCGATCGAGAATGCCAGCGTGCCGCAGTACCTGCAGATAGCTCCACACACGCGATGCGTGGCCGACTGCCTCCTCCCAGAACAGCACCGCCCCGTCGAACCGTTCGAACGCCAGCGCGTACGACGTCGCCTGCGCCAGCACGATGCGATTGAGCAGCCCCCCGACCAGCCAGCCTTCGGCGCGAACGGCACTCCAGCATTCCCACCACGCGGTAACTGTCTGCCGTCGGCGCAGATCAGCGTGAAGAGGATGCCGACCGAGGTGGTCTTGCCGGGGCCGTTCGGCCTGAGGCTCGCGAAGACCGTGCCAGCCGGGACGTGGAGTCGATGCCGTCGCGCACCGTCTTGCCCCGTAGGACGTGCGCAGTCCAGTTGCCGCGATCGCGACGTCGCTTGGCACCGACGTCATGCCGCACAGCATGCGGGCAGAGAATTCAGCGGGGCATCAAGTCGACTTCAGCGCCTTGCGGACGGCTTCAGGGGCCCACTCAGCTCGATGGCGACGCCAGTCCCCCGTGGCTGATCACGATGAGCACATCCCGCAGCACACCGCTGCCGATCAGGGCGGCGGCCTCCTCCGCGAAAGTGAGTGCCCACTCTTCTGTACGCCCTTCTCTACACGTTGTCCGGCCGGTCGACCCCGAACGGCCGCAGGCAACGTTGCGGCTGGCGGCAGCCCCCAGAGCGGTCACGCCGGAACAAGGACGGTAAGCCATTCCGCTTCACGTGGCCTGTACCCGTAGCGGTCCCACAACCCCGACACGATCGCCGGGACATGACCGGCCCCGTAGACCACGGCCACCCGGAACGGCTCGTCGCCGTGCTCCGCCCGGATCTCGCCCAGGGCGTCGAGCAACCGCTCGTCGCGCCGATCGGTCAGCGCGCGCTCCACCGGACTGTCGGCCAACATCTCCGCGCGCAGTGTCGACGGCAGATCCTCGATCTCCTGGTCCTCGTCAAGGAAGGCGCGCGGACCGCGCAGCGCGAACACCAGGCCCATCACCGGGGCCGCGACCATGAGCAGCAGGTACATCCACCGCGGCAGTGTCTTCAGCTCCGCGATCGCCTCCGCCGCCGTGACATCCGGGTTGACGACCGGTACGCCTTCCGGAATCAGCAGGTCGTCGCGCTGCTCCTGGAGGCCGTTGCGCCGCCGGCGCGGCGCGAAACGGTAGGCAAGCGTGAGGGCACTCACTCCCGCGGATTTCCCCCGGATTCCCTCAAGAACGATGAGGTCGCACTCCCTCAGCCTGAGGCGGACCTGGGAGTAGAACGTCGGCGACGCCACATGCACCATCGGGAAGATCACGAACTCAAGTGGCGTCCCCTTCCGCTGCATGGTGATCACGGCAGATCTGACGGCATACCCGGTCACCTCGATGATCTGCATGATCCCCCCCCGCGAAC
>NZ_JBLTJC010000751.1:0-1772 GCF_048158785.1 Streptomyces colwelliae
GAGCACGACCCCGTCCACCACGCCCTCCGACAGCGCGAGCCCCTCGGACACCGTCTCCGAACCGGCCGCCACCAAGGGCGACATCGCGGACGGCATCCTCACCTGGGGCGTCAAGGAGTCCTTCCGCTCCTACGTCGTCGGCAGCGTCGCCAACGGCAAGATCACGACCTCGGACGGAGCGGCCCAGGCGACCGGCAACGGCGTCTTCACGTTCACCGGCGCGACCGGCAGCTACGACACGGACGCCGACACCCTCTCCGCCGCCTTCGAGGGCGCGGTGAACTTCAAGGGCCATGAGGACAACGGCACTTACGGCCTCGACCTCACCTTCACCGACCTGAAGGCGACCCTGGACGACGGCTCCGGCACCCTGACGGCGGACGTGACGAGCCTGGGCACGAAGTCCGAGGACGTGGCCCTGGCCGACCTGAAGGCCGGCTCGGCCGACCTCACCGCGAAGAACGACGTCATCACCCTCGACGAGGTCACCGCCACCCTCACCGCCGCCGGCGCGAAGGCCTTCGGCGGCTTCTACCAGACCGGCGCCGAACTCGACCCGCTCGACCTCTCGGTGGCCCTCACGGCGGACGCCACCCTCCCCACGGACGGCTCGTCGCCGACGACCGGCACCGACACGGGCTCGTCCGGCGGCACCGCCGACTCCGGTACGACGGGCTCGACTTCGGGCGGCGTCACCGGCTCCACGACGGGCAGCGTGAACGGCTCCCTCGCCTCGACCGGTTCCGAGATACCGGCGGCGGCCCTGGGTACGGCGGCCGCGGTGACCGTGGCGGCGGGCGCGGGCGTGGTGTTCGCGATGCGCAGGCGGCGTACGGAGGCATAAGACTGTGCCCCATGGAGACCAGGGGGCACAGAGAACCACTGCCGGAGGGCGGACTGGCGCTGACCGTGACAGGCCGGCCCGGTCCGTCCCCGCTGTGTTTCGAGACGGCGGACGGCGGCCGGAGACTGCTGCGGCAGGGTGAACGCCCACTGGCACTGGGCCGGTTGGACGGCGGGGGCTGCTGCCGCGACCTCGCCCTGCACCGCTTCGACGGCTACCGCTCGCTCATGCCGCCCCTGCGCGCCGCACGGCAGCGCGCGGACGTCAACTGGACGCACGAGTACGCCCGTTGGCTGGAGGATGGGTCCAACGGCCCCCTGCACAACGGTCGTTGGAGCCTGACCCGGCACCCCCACTTCACGCCGGGCATCTGGACGACCGACTTCGTCCAGGACTGGCCGAACGGCACCCTGGAGCTGTACTGCGGCGGAGGCCGGCACGGCATCCTGCCCCTGCGCCGCCTCTCCCCGCCGGACGCCCCGCGCGTGAAGGCGTACCGCAAGCACGCCCGCGACGCCCCCCTCGCGCCGGTCCTGCTGTTGTGGGTGACGTTCCTCGACGGCTGGCTGATCCTCGACGGCCACGACCGTGCCGTAGCCGCACTCGCGGAGGGCACGCCACCGGAATGCGTGGAGCTGCGCCGCGTACCCGACGACGAGGACTGGCACCGCACAGCCGCCGAACTGACCGAGGCACACGCACAGCACGTGCGAGACGTCGCGGACCGCCCCACCCGCCAACTGAACACCCTGGAGCGGGGATTCGGAGACGCCCTGGCCTCGCTGCCCCACGACGACGCCCCGCGCCGGGACGCGCTCGTCGAGGTACTCCAGGATGAGCCGGAGGTGCTGGTCGTGGAGAACGATCACGCGTCCGCCGTAGCGGCCGCTCCCTTGTGGTCGCTGAGCTCGGGTGGGCTGTCGCGTTG
>NZ_JBLTJC010000752.1:0-1762 GCF_048158785.1 Streptomyces colwelliae
CTGGACGAGCGCTGGACGACGCGTTGGCCGCGCCGGCGTGCCGCCCTGGTTCTCGAACTGGCCGACGATCTTGGCGTTGGTCACCTCGGCCGAGGTGATGTAGAAGGCGGTCGGCAGGTCGGTGACGATCGCGTCGACCTGGCCGTTCTTGAGGACACGGATGCTCGTGTCGCCGCGCACGGCCGCGATACTCTCGAAGCATGTCGCTCTACGCCGCGTACGCCGGCAATCTCGACGCGCGGCTGATGACCCGCCGCGCCCCGCACTCGCCGTTGCGCGCCACGGGCTGGCTGAACGGGTGGCGGCTGACCTTCGGCGGCGAGCACATGGGCTGGGAGGGCGCGCTCGCGACGATCGTGGAGGCACCGCGCTCCCAGGTCTTCGTCGCGCTGTACGAGATCGCGCCGCCCGACGAGGACTCCATGGACCGGTGGGAGGGCGTCGGCCTCGACGTCTACCGCCGCATGCGGGTCCGGGTGCACACCCTGGAGGGCGAGGAACCCGCCTGGGTGTACGTGCTCAACGGCTACGAGGGGGGACTCCCGTCGGCGCGGTACCTCGGCGAACTCGCCGACGCCGCCGAGTCCGCGGGCGCGCCGCACGACTACGTGATGGAGCTGCGGAAGCGTCCCTGCTGAGGGTTCCGCACGGCTCTACCGAGAGTTCCGCACGGCTCTGCCGCGGGTCCCCCGCGATTCCGCTGAGGGTTTCCCACACATAACGCCCGTCACAGGTCTCGTTGGAAACGACAAGACAACGATCGCCATCCCGTGCGCTCTGTCATCTACGCGCGTAGGCCCAGACCAGCTACGCTCATCCGCGTGAACGCATCTCTTCTTCCGGACGACATCCAGGGCGACCCCCATGCCGCCGCTGACGCCGCCGCCACGCGCCTGCGCGAACTGACGGGCGCCGAGACCCACGACGTCGCCCTTGTGATGGGCTCCGGCTGGGGACCGGCCGTCGACGCGCTCGGCGTTTCCGAGGCCGACTTCCCCGTCACCGAGCTGCCCGGTTTCCCGCCGCCGGCCGTCGAGGGACACGGGGGCAGGGTCCGCTCGTACAAGATCGGTGACAAGCGCGCGCTGGTCTTCCTCGGCCGTACCCACTACTACGAGGGCCGCGGTGTCGCCGCCGTCGCGCACGGGGTCCGTACCGCCGTCGCCGCCGGCTGCAAGACCATCGTCCTCACCAACGGCTGCGGGGGGCTCCGCGAGGGTATGCGGCCCGGGCAGCCGGTGCTGATCAGCGACCACATCAACCTCACGGCCACGTCCCCGATCGTCGGCGCGAACTTCGTCGACCTGACGGACCTGTACTCCCCTCGGCTGCGCGCCCTGTGCAAGGACATCGACCCGGCTCTGGAGGAGGGCGTCTACGCCCAGTTCCCCGGGCCGCACTACGAGACTCCGGCCGAGATCCGCATGGCCCGGGTGATCGGGGCGGACCTGGTGGGCATGTCGACCGTGCTGGAGGCCATCGCCGCGCGCGAGGCGGGTGCGGAGGTGCTGGGTATCTCCCTGGTGACGAACCTCGCCGCGGGTATGACGGGTGAGCCGCTGAACCACGAGGAGGTTCTTCAGGCCGGCCGGGATTCCGCTTCGCAGATGGGGTCGCTGTTGGCCCAGGTGCTCGGTCGGTTGTAGGCGCCGTCCCCAACGGCCCTGGACAGCGCGATGAGTTCGGCGGGCAGCGCATGCCGGGAGGCGACGGGCTTCCCGTCACCGTCGGAGTGGGTGGACGACTGGGTGGTGGAGAACCC
>NZ_JBLTJC010000753.1:0-1755 GCF_048158785.1 Streptomyces colwelliae
CCTCCCCACCTCCTCCGCTCCCTCCACCTCCAAGCCCTCCAAGGAGCCGTCGTGATCCGCTTCGAGGATGTCTCCGTGACGTACGACGGGGCGGACCAACCCGCCGTCCAGGGCGTCGACTTCGAGGTGCCGGAAGGCGAACTGGTGCTGCTCGTCGGCCCGTCGGGAGTCGGCAAGTCCACGGTGCTCGGCGCGGTGAGCGGACTGGTCCCGCACTTCACCGGCGGCACCCTGCGCGGCCGGGTCACGGTCGCGGGCCGGGACACCCGCACCCACAAACCGCGCGAACTCGCCGATGTCGTGGGCACGGTGGGCCAGGATCCGCTCTCCCACTTCGTGACGGACACGGTCGAGGACGAACTCGCCTACGGAATGGAGTCGTTGGGCCTCGCCCCCGAGGTGATGCGCCGCAGGGTCGAGGAGACCCTGGACCTCCTGGGCCTCGCCGAGCTCCGCGCCCGCCCGATCGCCACCCTCTCCGGCGGCCAGCAGCAACGCGTCGCGATCGGCTCGGTCCTCACCCCGCACCCCAGGGTCCTGGTCCTGGACGAACCGACCTCGGCACTCGACCCGGCGGCGGCGGAGGAGGTCCTCGCGGTCCTCCAACGCCTGGTCCACGATCTCGGCACGACCGTCCTCCTGGCCGAACACCGCCTGGAACGCGTCATCCAGTACGCCGACCAGGTCGCCCTCCTCCCGGCCCCGGGCGCTCCGCCGGTCCTCGGCACCCCGGCGGAGGTGATGGCCGTATCCCCCGTGTTCCCGCCGGTGGTGGACCTGGGCCGGCTCGCCGGATGGGCGCCGTTGCCGCTCACTGTGCGAGACGCGCGACGACAGGCCGGGGACCTGCGGGAGCGGCTCACGGACCGCGAACCGACGCGCGACACCGCCCCCGTCACCGGGTCACTCCCCAACCCCCGTCCGAGCGCCTCCCGTTGGCGCATGCGCAAGAGCCCGGCCCCAACTCCCATGCACGCGGCGGAAGTCCGCGCCCTTTCCGTCCGCCGAGCGCCGGTCGAGGCCCTCCGCCGCATCGACCTCACCATCGCCCCCGGCGAGACCATCGCCCTGATGGGCCGCAACGGCGCCGGCAAGTCCACGCTCCTCAACTCCCTTGTCGGGCTGGTCACTCCGACCTCCGGAACGGTCCAGGTCGGCGGCCTCACCCCGCATCGCACCGCGCCCCGCGACCTCGTACGCCGCGTGGGCCTCGTACCGCAGGAACCGCGTGACCTGCTGTACGCCGACACGGTCGCCGCCGAATGCGCGGCCGCCGACGCGGACGCGGGCGCCGATCCGGGCACGTGCCGTGCGCTCGTCTCCGAACTCCTCCCCGGAGTGACCGACGACACCCACCCCCGCGACCTCTCGGAGGGCCAGCGTCTCGCCCTCGCGCTGGCGATCGTGCTGTCGGCCCGCCCGCCCCTTCTCCTGCTGGACGAACCGACCCGGGGTCTCGACTACGCGGCCAAGTCCCGTCTGGTCACGATCCTTCGGGCGCTCACCGGCGAGGGGCACGCGATCGTCCTGGCCACCCATGACGTGGAGCTGGCAGCCGAACTCGCCCACCGGGTCGTCCTGATCGCCGACGGTGAGGTGATCGCGGACGGCCCGACGGCGGAGGTGGTGCAACGGCGACGGCATCGGTGACCTCAAGGGCATCACCGCCAAACTCGACTACCTCCAGTGGCTCGGCGTCGACTGCCTCTGGCTGCCACCGTTCTTCAAATCCCCGCTGCGGGACGGTGGTTACGA
>NZ_JBLTJC010000754.1:0-1754 GCF_048158785.1 Streptomyces colwelliae
CCCTAAGGGCATGGGGGTTGGGGGGCGTTAGAAGTGGGTCGGGGCTGGTCGCGCTCGCGCGGCGGAGCCGCATATCGATACAGCCCCGCGCCCCTAAGGGGGTTGCGGTGAACGGCGTCAAGTAGTCGTCGCTCGCTACTCGTTCTCGCGGGGCTTGAGGCCGTTCAGCAAGTGGTGGATCAGGGTGGGGGTGTCGGCGATCGCTGCCTCTGGGGTGAGGGTGCCCTGGGCTGCGAAGGAGGCCGTGCCATGGAGGGCGGCGCCGATGACCAGGGCGATGGTCCAGGGGGTGCCGGGGATCATCTCGCCGCGCTCCTGGGCGTCGATGACTATCTGTACGAACTGGGTCGTCGTGCCGTCCACGGCCGCCCGGAGCTGCTCGGAGATGTCCGGGTCGTGCTTGCGGGAGTACATGACCTCCAGCAGCTCGGCGTTCGAGATCGCGAAGTGGACGTAGGTCCTGGCCAGTTCGGTGAGGCGGGCTTCCAGCGGTAGATCGGGGCTGTCGGCGGCGGTCAGTTCCTCCGCCATGCGCTCGAAGCCGGCCAGGGCGAGTGCGTCGACCAGGGCCTGCTTGTCCTTGAAGTGGCGGCCGGGGGCGGCATGGCTGACGCCGACGTCCCGGGCCAGTTCGCGCAGGGACAGTGCCGCGACCCCCTTCTCCAGCAGGGTGCGCTCCGCGCTCGCGAGCAGGGCGGAGCGCAGGTCTCCGTGGTGATAGGGGCGTACGGGCATGCGGACCATCGTATCCCGATGTTGGCGGCGCCAGCATTGTTGTCGCCGTCACCATTGTTGTCATTGACAGCATTGTTGGCGTTGCCTACATTGGGAGGCATGGACAAGACGGACAGGACCATCAGCGGCACGGGGAAGAGCAAGGGCAGGAGCAAGAGCGAGTGGGGCGTCGGGCGGATTTCTGATCTCTCCGGGCGTACCGCCGTCGTCACCGGTGCCAACAGCGGGATCGGTCTCGTGGCCGCCGCCGAGCTGGCCCGTGCGGGCGCGCATGTCGTGTTCGCCGTACGGGACCTGGAGCGGGGGCGGGCCGCGGCGGCCAAGGTGAGCGGGAGTACGGAGGTGCGGCGGCTGGATCTCGCGGATCTGGCGTCTGTGCGGGAGTTCGCCGGGAGGTGGGACCGACCGCTGGACCTGCTGATCAACAACGCCGGCGTGATGATGCTCCCCGAGCAGCGGACGCGTGACGGCTTCGAGACGCAGTTCGGCACGAACCACCTGGGCCACTTCGCCCTGACGAACCTGCTGCTGCCGTACATCACCGACCGGGTGGTGACCGTCGCGTCCGGCGCGCACCGGATGGGCGACGGCATCATCCACTTCGAGAACCTGAACCTGGACGGCATCTACAGCCCCCAGCGCGCGTACTCCCAGTCCAAGCTCGCCAACCTGCTCTTCGTCCTCGAACTCCAGCGCAGGCTCGCCGAGTCGGGCTCGCGCGTCCGCGCCCTGGCGGCCCACCCGGGCTGGGCGGCGACCAACCTCCAGAGTCATACGGCGAACCCGGTCTCGCGCGTGCTGATGGCCGTCGGCAACAAGGTCCTGGCCCAGGACGACAAGGGCGGCGCCCTGCCGACCCTGTACGCGGCGACGCAGGATCTTCCGGGCGCGAGTTACGTCGGTCCGAGCGGGCCGATGGAGATGCGCGGGGCGCCGACGCTGGTGGGGCGGACCGCGGCGGCGAGTGACGTGGCGGCGGCGGAGCGGTTGTGGGAGGCGTCGGAGGGGCTGACGGGGGT
>NZ_JBLTJC010000755.1:0-1753 GCF_048158785.1 Streptomyces colwelliae
TGTCATGGAATCAGCCCCTTTGCACGGCCCGGTCGGGCCCCGTCATGGTCGTGAACACGTCGTGCCTCGTCAAGGCACCTCGCACGCCGTCCCACCTGTGCGAATGCGACACTGGCGGTCGGATGGCCTATGGCGGAGCGGCGGCGGCTGGTGGACGAACTGCTGTGCCGGTGGGGCGAGTTGGACCTGGGGTGCGGCTGCCCCCGGTCGCTGCACATCGATCATGACGCGGCGGTGCGGGTCCACGCCCTGGCGCTGGAGACGGAGGCCGGGCACGGCGATGTGCCCGTGGGGCGTCGCGGACCGCTGTGGGCGCACGCGGCGAAGACCTGGGGACGGCTGCTGGGGCGTCCGGAGCTGCGGGCGCACATCGCCCACCGCATCGGGGCCCTGGACGATCCGCGGCTCGCCGCGCACACGGCGGACGACTTCCTCGCCGCGCTGCCCCGGCTGCTCGTGTCCCCGTTCACGGAACTCGCCGCCGACCCCGCCTTCCGGGGACGGCTCGCCACGGTGTGCGCGGGCTGGGTGGAGCAACAGGCCTTCTCCGGGCTCTTCTTCGAGCTCTTCGAGGGGATGGTGGAGGAGCGGACCGAGCGGATCAGCGACGGCGTGCGGTCCGCGGTGGCCCTTCAGAACACCACGCAGTACGCCGACGCCGCCCGCGTCCTGTTGCGCGAAGTCGTCCCCGCCTACGAGGACTTGGGCGACTTCCGCACGTTCCTCCCGGACTGGCGGCACGACGAGGCCCGGCACGCCGTCGCCGTGAGCCTCAACAACCTCGCGGTGGCGCTCCAGCGGCACCACCTGCTCAGGCCGCCGGGCGAGGCGCAGCGCAGGACACTCCTCGAACTCGCGGACAAGGCGTACGAGATCACCCCGGAACGCGACGCGCAGGCGATCGAGGCCAACTGGCGTGTCATCCACGACCAGTTCACACATCCCGGACCGGGAGGGTCCGGGCCGTTCCGCGGCGACCGTGGGGGCACGGGGTGCGCGCGGGTCATCGTGGTGACCCTCGGGTTGGCCGTCGTGGTGTTCGCCCTCGGGCTCGGGTCGGCGGGCGGCATCGCCCTCGTGCCGGCCGGGGCCCTCATCTGCGGCGTGGCCTTCTGGATGTGGCGCCTACGGGGGCGGACCGGCACCGGCCGAGGGAGCCACCGGTGACCGCCCGGAACCACCGACTACGCGCCGCGCTCGGCCAGTTGAGGCACCCGCCCGAGTTCCGCGTCCCGCCGCCCTTCCTCGACGCCGCCCAGGCCGAGTGGGTCACGGACGTGCTCGCGGAGGCGGCCGCGGCCACGGCGGGGGCTCCGGACGAGGGTGCCGGAACCGGCGCACTGCTGAGGGCCGCCACCGGTATCTGGCGGGCCCTGCGCAAGCTCGACCAGGACGACGGCGCCCTGTCGGCGGCCGATCTGCGGCAGGTCCGCCGCCAGGTCGACGCGAGCCGTCAAGCGCTCGCCGACGACGGCCTGGAGATCCAGGACCACGACGGCATGCCGTTCGACCCCGGGCTGTCCGTGGAGGCCCTGGCGTTCGAGGAGAAACCGGGACTGCCCCACGAGGTGGTCCTGGAGACCGTACGGCCGTCCGTCTACCTCCGCGGCGAACGCATCCAGGTGGGGTGCGATGGCTCATCGGGAGCTGTGCAGGCTGAAGTTGCTGGTCACAAGGTTGGTGTGCGTGGGCATCGGGATGCTCGTGCTGGTCGCCGGCAGGTGACTTCGGTGAAGATCGTCGGTCATCGGGC
>NZ_JBLTJC010000756.1:0-1752 GCF_048158785.1 Streptomyces colwelliae
TCATGCAGGTCGCCGCGGCGGCCCCCGGAAGATCAGCCGGCCAGGCCCACCACCAGCCAGATGAACGCCGCTCCCGCGACCGTGCACAGCAGGGTCGCGGGCGCGGGGTGTTCGTGGTGGGCCTCGGGGAGGATCTCGGCGGCGGCGAGGTAGAGGAGCACGCCTCCGAAGAAGCCGAGATAGCTGCCGAGCAGGGCCTCCGGGATGGTGAGGAAGGCCGTCGAGGCGGCGCCCGCCACCGGGGCCGCCGCATCCGCGACCAGCATCGCGATCGCCTTGCGGCGGGCGTTGCCGTACAGGCTCGTGATCGTGTACGTGTTGAAGCCGTCCGCGAAGTCATGGGCGATGACCGCGAGCGCGACCGCCGTGCCCATGCCGCCGCCCACCTGGAAGGCGGCGCCGATCGCGACCCCGTCCATGAAGCTGTGGCCGACCATCGCGGCGGCAGCCGTGAGGCCCACCTCGGGCGCCCTGCCGTTGTTCTCCTCGGCTCCGTGCGAGGCCTGGCGGGCGGCGAGCAGGCGTTCGACCAGATGGGCCACGAGGAAGCCAGCCACGAAGAGCAGCAGGGCGGCCGGTACGCCGAAGACCTCTCGGCCCGCCGCGTGCAGCGCCTCCGGCAGCAGGTCGAGGCCGACCACGCCCAGCATCAGGCCGCCGGCCAGGCCCAGCACGAGATGCCGGCGGTCGGTCACCCGCTGTGCCGTCCAGCCGCCGGCCAGCGTCATCAGGAACGCGCCGAGCGCGACGAAGACCGCCATAGTCCCCTTGCTATCCGATCAACCCCTGTTCGCGCACATCCTGGCCCACTCCACCCCCATTCGTATTGACGTTCCCCACGTCTCCCGCGTCTCCCCCGTTCCGTATGTTCCGCATGTTGTGTTTGAGAGGATCCGATCCATGGCCGATGCCGATACCCCCACCGGCAAGGTGACCTTCGTCGGTGCCGGCCCCGGCGCCGCCGATCTGCTGACGTTCCGTGCCGCGCGCGCCATCGCCGAGGCCGACGTCGTGATCTGGGCAGCCAGCCTGGTGCAGGCGGAGGTCCTCGACCACGCGCGCGAGGGCGCCGAGATCCTGGACTCGGCGACGATGTCCCTGGAGGACGTCGTCGCCGTCTACGAGCGGGCCGAGGCGGAAGGGCTGCGCGTCGCGCGCATCCACTCCGGCGATCCTGCCCTCTGGGGCGGTACCCAGGAGCAGGTCGACCGGTGTGCCGCGATCGGTATCGCGACCGAGATCGTCCCCGGTGTCTCGGCGTTCTCCGCCGTCGCCGCCCTCGCGCAGCGCGAGCTGACGATCCCCGAGGTCGCGCAGTCCGTCGTCCTCACGCGGCTCGGCGGGGGCAAGACGCCGATGCCTCCCGGGGAGGAGGTGCGGGAGTTCGCGCGCCACGGCACGACCATGGCGATCTTCCTGTCGGCCGCCCGCAGCGGGCAGTTGGTGCGGGAGCTGCTGGAGGGCGGCTATCCGACGGAGACGCCCGTCGTCGTCGCGTATCAGGCGACCTGGCCCGAGGAACTGATCGTGAAGTGCACGATCGCCACGCTGGAGGAGACGGTCAAGGAGCACAAGCTCTGGAAGCACACCCTCTTCCTGGTCGGCCCGGCCCTCGACGCCCACGGCACCCGCTCGCACCTCTACCACCCGGGCCACTTCCACGGTTACCGCAAGGCCGACCCGGAGGCCCGCAGGGCCCTGCGCTCGCGGGGTGCGAGCACGTGATCACGGTCCTGGGGATGGGGACGGGGA
>NZ_JBLTJC010000757.1:0-1722 GCF_048158785.1 Streptomyces colwelliae
GACCCCGCCCGGCTACGGCTACCCGGGCCAGCAGCCGAACCCGTACGCCCAGCCGCAGCAGCCCAACCCCTATGGCCAGCAGCCGGGTTACGGATACCCGGGCCAGCAGCCGACCATGCCGCTGCACCCGCAGCCGGGCCAACCGGGCGGTGGCGGGCGGAAGTTCGGGGCGCCCGCGGTGATCATCACCGCCGCCGTCGTGGCGATCGCGCTGATCGTCGGCGGCGGGATCTGGTACTCGTCCTCGTCCGGCAAGAAGGACGACGACAAGAAGGACACCGCGAGCTCCAGCGGCACCACGGGCGGCACCAACGACAAGGGCGGCACGACGTCCGGCGGCAAGGAGAAGGCGCCCGCCGACACCGCGTCCAAGGTCCTCTTCGAGGTCCCGATGCCCAAGGTCAGCGACACCATGGTGACCTCCGGCTCCTGGCTCACCGACAAGGTGTACGCGAAGAGCGGCAGCGCCGAGGTCGTCGGCTACAACCGCGACACGGGCGCCAAGCAGTGGACGATCAAACTCCCCGGCCCGGTCTGCCAGGCCACGAAGCACACCACCACCGACGGCAAGACGGCCATCCTCTACGAGCCCGCGATGCCGACCAAGGACAAGCCCTCGAACGGCTGTAGCCAGATCGCGGCGATCGACCTCAACACGGGCACCAAGCTGTGGACGAAGACCGCCAACTCCGGTGACCAGCCGATCAGTTTCGAGAACGTCACCGTCAGCGCGAACACCGTCGCCGTGGGCAGCACCGACGGCGGCGCCGCCTTCGACATCTCCACCGGCAAGGTCCTGTGGAGCCCGAAGGTCGCCGACTGCTACGACGCCGGCTACGGCGGCGGCACCAAGCTGGTCGCGGTGCGCAGGTGCGGCACGTACGACTCGCCCGTCCTCCACATCCAGACCATCGACCCGGTCTCCGGGAAGGTGATCTCGGACTACAAGATGGCCCAGGGCATCGAGTACGCGAGCATCGTCTCGACCGACCCGCTGGTCGTCGCGGCCGACGTCGGCGACAGCGCGGGCGACGGCAGCGGCATCTCGGACTTCTTCTCCATCGACAACAAGACCGGCGCCCTGCGCTCGCACATCCTGGCGCCGGGCAAGCAGTACGCGGCCCGCTGCGACGGCATCACGCGCGTCGAGTACTGCGCCGAACTGGCCGTGGGCAACGACCGGTTGTACGTGCCCACCGAAGAACACGACGGTTCCGGCGACTCCTACAGCCAGACCAACGAGATCGTCGCCTTCGACCTCGCCACCGGCAAGCAGACCGGCCAGCGCGCCGACGCGGGCGACGGTTACACGATCACCCCGCTGCGCATGGACGGCAGCAACCTCATCGCGTACAAGTCGCCGCCCTATGACAAGGGCGGCCAGATCGTCAGCATCGACGGCACCTCCTTCAAGGAGACCAAGCTGCTGGAGAACCCGAGCACGGAGACGGTACGGGACGCGGAGACCACCTTCCTGCCGGACTACGCGGAGATCCTCTACGCGGACGGCCACCTCTTCATGTCGGCGGTCTACGCGGACAAGCCCTCGTCGTCGTCCACCGACGACAAGGACCTGGCGATCGCGTTCGGCACCGGCAGCTGAACCACCCCCATCACGACCCCCACCATCCCCACCACTCCCGAATGCCAGGAATGCGAAAAAGTCAGTCGATCCGGGGCACTTCTCTCCGGTAGGGGCAGCGCAACGTCGAACAAGCGTGT
>NZ_JBLTJC010000758.1:0-1683 GCF_048158785.1 Streptomyces colwelliae
GATCGCGCCCCGCGAGCCGAAGGCGAGGCGGACGCCCTCGCGGGTCACCGGGAGCGCGTCAGGGTGCGCGCGGTAGAACCACGCCGGCGGCGCGGCCGACTGCTGGCCGACGCGGTGGTGCGGGACCTGGTGGACTGACCGGATCGACCCGTCAGCACTCGTCAGCGTGCGTCAGCTGTCCTCGGGTGCCGTGACGAAGTCGATCAACTCCTCGACCCTGCCCAGCAGTTCCGGCTCCAGATCCTTGTACGAGCCGACCTTGGCCAGAATCGCCTGCCACACCGCACCGGTGTTTTCCGGCCAACCCAGCGCCCGGCACACCCCCGTCTTCCAGTCCTGCCCGTGCGGGACGCGGGGCCACGCGGCGATGCCCACGGAGGACGGTTTCACGGCCTCCCAGATGTCGATGTACGGGTGGCCCACGACCAGCGCGTGCTCACTCGTGACCGACTGGGCGATGCGCCACTCCTTGGTGCCGGGGAGCAGGTGGTCGACCAGGATGCCGAGGCGGGCGTCCGGGCCGGGGGCGAACTCCGCGACGATCGACGGGAGGTCGTCGACACCCTCCAGGTACTCGACCACCACGCCCTCGATACGCAGGTCGTCGCCCCACACCCGCTCGACGAGTTCGGCGTCGTGCCGGCCCTCGACGTAGATCCGCCCGGCACGGGCCACACGCGCGCGTGCACCGGGAACGGCCACCGAACCGGAAGCCGTACGAGTGGGCCGTAGCGCACTCGACGACGGCGGCCTGACCAGGGTCACCACGCGACCCTCCAGGAGGAAGCCCCTCGGTTCCATCGGGAACACCCGGTGCTTGCCGAAGCGGTCCTCCAGGGTGACCGTGCCGGCCTCGCAGCGGATCACCGCGCCGCAGAAACCGGTGCCCGGCTCCTCGACTACCAGGCCCGCCTCCGCGGGGACCTCGGGGGCCGGCTTGGGCTTCTTCCACGGCGGGGTCAGGTCGGCGGAGTACTGGCGCATTCGGATGACGATAGGAGAACCGGGCCGACCACCGTCACGACACGCCGAAACGCGTTGCCAACGCGTCCCGTTGGGCCCGCACGAACCCCGCGTCCACCACCGCTCCGTGACCGGGCACGTACACCGCGTCCTCGCCGCCCAGCTCCAGGAGGCGGTCCAGGGCGGCCGGCCAGAGACCCGGTACGGCGTCGGGGCCCGCCTGCGGTTCGCCGGACTCCTCGACCAGGTCGCCGCAGAAGACGACCGGCGGGTCGCCCGGCACCACGACCACGAGATCGTGGGCGGTGTGTCCCCGCATCGCCACCAGCCGGACCTCCGGGCCGCCGTCCAGTTCGAGCAGGGTGGGGCCCCGCACGTGTTCGCGGGGGCGTACGAGGATGTCCGCCGCGTTCTCCGCCGCCCGCGGGTCCAGCCCGTTGCGCACCGCGTCGGCCCGCAACTCCTCACCGCCGCTCTCGAAGACCTCGGCCGCGCCCGCGGCCACGAAAACCGTCGCCCCGGCAAAGGCCGCCGCCCCCAGGACATGGTCGAAATGGGGGTGGGTGAGCGCGAGAAGCGGCACACGCCGTCCAGCGAGCGCCTGCGCCTGCCCGCGCAACCGCGCGCCCTCCGCCAGGCTCGACCCCGCGTCGATCAGCAGCGCCGAGTCCCCGCCGACGACCAGCCCGACCGTGCAGTCCCAGCCAGGCAGCCGGCACC
>NZ_JBLTJC010000759.1:0-1672 GCF_048158785.1 Streptomyces colwelliae
CCCCAGCCCCCCGACCCTCACCTCCCCAAGGCGGGTCCATTTCTCACCGTCCACCGACGCGTAACCGGTCAGTTTTCCCCCCAGCCTTTTCAGCCGGAGCCATTGCGGCGCTTTGGCCAGGTCGCTGCCGGGGCCCGCCGTGTCGTGGGTGAAGTTCCACTGCATACGGACCCCGTGCGCGGGTGTGGCCAGCACCGCCGCGTACGGCGCCCCCTGCTTCAGACTCGCCTTGACGATGATCCCGGCCTTGGTCCAGGGCTCCAGCGACTGCCCGGAGGCACTCTTCAACCCGGTGACCCGGGCCGTGACCGTACCGTCGCCGCTCAACGGCCGATGGACGAACCGGAAGGAGTCGTTGACGACCTCGCCGCCCGGCCCGAGCACGACCGGCGGCCCACCACCGACACTCGACCCGCTGGCCCCCAGCTGACTGACCGCGACCACGACCGCGGCGGTGATCGCCAACACCACCACCCACACCCTGACCGTCCAGAACTTCGCCCACTCGGCCCGCAGCAGCCGCCCGAAGCCGGCGCGGGCGGGATGGAGGGTGGACCGGTACGGAGGAACCGTCCTGGTCATCGTCACTGGGTCACCTCGTCCACTTCTTCTTCCTCTTTGGCCGACGCGAACTCGACGGCGTCCCGGGTGAGTTCCATGTAGGCCTCCTCCAACGAGGCCCGATGCGCGCCCACTTCGGCGAAGGGAACGCGGGACGCGGAGAGCAGCTCCACGACCCGTTCGGCGGAAAGGCCGGTGACGGTGAGGACGTCGCGATCGACGACAGCGACCGTCCCGCCCTCCCGGGCGAGCAGTTCCATGGCCTCCGTACGACTGCCGGTACGCAACCGCACCCGGTCCCCGGAGGCAGCCGCGAGAAGGTCGGACACGGCCGTGTCGGCGATGAGACGCCCCCGGCCGATGACGACCAAGTGGTCGGCGGTGTCCTCGAGTTCGCTCATCAGGTGGCTGGAGACGAGGATCGCCCGCCCTTCGGAGGCGAGGTGCCGGAGCAGGGTCCGGATCCACTGGATCCCTTCGGGATCAAGCCCGTTGACCGGCTCGTCGAGGAGGAGCACCGGTGGGTCGCCGAGCAACGCGACGGCCATACCGAGCCGTTGCCGCATACCGAGGGAGTAGCCCCCGGCCCTCCGCCGGGACGCCGCCTCCATCCCGACCTGTTCGAGCACCTCGTCCACGCGCCGCATGGACAGACCGTGGGAGTGGGCCAGCCACCGGAGATGGTCACGCCCCCGCCGACTGGGATGCAGAGCGGCGGCGTCGAGAAGGGCACCGACCTCCAACAGGGGGGTACGCAGGGCGTGATAGGGCCGGCCGCCGATCAACGCCTGGCCCCCGTCGAGGGCGTCCAGCCCCAGCACGGCCCGCATGGTGGTGGACTTCCCCGCCCCGTTGGGACCGACGAAGCCGGTCACCGAACCGGGCTCGACCCTGAAGGACAGCCCATCGACCGCGAGCGTCCGCCCGAACCGCTTGCGCAGGTCCCGGACTTCGATGCTTGCATCGGTTGTGTGACTCATGCTGAGGGAGGCTAGGCGCGGCGGCCACCGCCCGTCGTCACGCGACGGGGGTCCCTCACGAGGGGGACGCCGGGCGGCACGGAGGTCGGCACAATGACCGGGTGGGCGTGGAGGGGGCGTCGGGTGTTGAG
>NZ_JBLTJC010000760.1:0-1669 GCF_048158785.1 Streptomyces colwelliae
GTCCCTGGGCCTGAGGACCGGATCGGGGGTGTTCCTGACGACACCCCGGTCGTCGCATGTCCGGACGCGTTTTCCCTCCCTGTGTGTGGTCGTGAGGCCAATCCGAGGCGGCTGTTGCCGCCTTTTTTCATGCCCCGAACCCGTCACCGTGTGTAGTCGCCGGGCTGCGCTGTGGAACTCGCACAGAGCCCAGTACAGGGGTCACCGGTATGGGTGAAGGCGATATTCACAGGCCCTGAGTTGTCCACAGTTTTCGACCAAGATCCACATGATTTCCGCGATGCCCGCACCGTGATTCCAACGCGTCCTCGCTCGCGGCGAGTTCATGGCCGGTTCCGTTTGTCGGACGCGTTTGGCCGGTTTCTGTCGGCCGTGCATATGGAGGGCCGGATGCCGGTTCTCCACACCTTTGGAAATCGCGGGACCGCAGAGGTGACGCGAGAGACGCAGCGATGGGGGATGGAAAACATGGCCGGAACCGTCACACACGATCAGCCGCACGCCGCCGGAGGGCGACAGGGCGGACCGTTGATCGTCACCGAGGACGCCGAGCTCCTCGACGACCTGCTGCGCCTGTGCGCGGCGGCCGGCGCGACACCCGAGGTCCACCACGGGGTGCCGGAGCGCCGGGGCGGCTGGGAGACGGCCCCGCTCGTCCTGGTCGGCGACGACGCGGCACGGCGGGTGCGCGGGGCCGCCCGCCGACGCGGGGTGGTGCTCGTCGGCCGGGACCAGGACGACTCGGGGGTCTGGCGGCGAGCCGTCGAGATCGGCGCCGACCACGTCCTGATGCTGCCCGACGGCGAGCAGTGGCTGGTCGACCGCATCGCCGACGTGGCCGAGGGAGTCGGCCGGCCCGCGCTCACCGTGGGCGTCATCGGCGGACGCGGCGGGGCCGGAGCGTCCACGCTCGCGTGCGCCCTCGCCGTCACCTCCGCGCGTGAGGGGCTGCGCACACTCCTGGTGGACGCGGATCCGCTGGGCGGCGGACTCGACGTACTCCTCGGCGGCGAGACGGCGGAAGGCCTGCGCTGGCCCGCGTTCGCCGCCTCGCGCGGCCGGGTCGGCGGCGGAGCCCTGGAGGAGTCCCTCCCCGAACTCCACTCGCTCCGGGTGCTCAGCTGGGACCGCGGCGACTGCGTCGCCATCCCGCCCCAGGCGGTGCGGGCGGTGCTCGCCGCGGCCCGACGGCGCGGCGGCACGGTCGTGGTCGACCTGCCCCGCCGCATCGACGACGGGGTCGCCGAAGCCCTCGCCCAGCTCGACGTGGGTCTCCTGGTGGTCCCCGCCGAACTGCGCGCCGTGGCGGCGGCCGGACGGGTGGCGTCCGCCGTCGGCATGGTCCTGCGCGACCTGCGCGTGGCCGTACGCGGTCCGTACGCCCCCGGCCTCGACGACCGGGAAGTGGCCCGCCTCCTCGGGCTGCCGCTGGCCGGTGAAGTGCCCGTCGAATCGGGGCTGTTGCGGCCGCACGAGGGCAAGTCGCCGCCGGGGACGGCGGGGAGGGGGCCGTTGGCGCGGTTCTGCCGGGAGTTCCTGGAGCGGGCGTTGGTCGAGGTGGGTGGCGTATGAGGCGGCTGGTGCGGAGCGCGGGGAATTCCGGGAGGGGCGGTGCGCTCTCCTCCCGGAGTGGTTCGGCTACGGGCCCGGGGAGCGGTTTGCCTGGGCC
>NZ_JBLTJC010000761.1:0-1659 GCF_048158785.1 Streptomyces colwelliae
CCCGCAGACCTCGCCGACGTCAGCCGCGAGTTGGCCGCCACCAGCGCCAAGCTCGCCGAATCCCGCGACCGCGAGCGGGCGTTGGAGTCGTCACGGCGTGAACTCGTCGCCTGGATCTCGCACGACCTGCGCACTCCGCTGGCCGGTCTCCGCGCGATGTCCGAAGCCCTGGAGGACGGGGTCGCCGCCGACCCCGGCCGCTACCTCCGCCAGATCCGCACCGAGGTGGAACGCCTCAACGACATGGTCGGCGACCTCTTCGAACTCTCCCGCATCCACGCCGGCTCCCTCGCCCTCACCCGCTCCCGGATGTCCCTGTACGACCTGATCGGCGACGCCCTCGCCGGTGCGGACCCGCTCGCGCGCGAGCACGGCGTACGGCTGGTCGGCGACCGGATCGAACCGGTGCCCGTCGAGGTCGACGGCAAGGAGATGAGCCGGGTGCTGGGGAATCTGCTGGTCAACGCGATCCGGCGGACGCCTGCCGACGGCACGGTGGCCATCGCCGCCGAGCGGTCCGCGGACGGGGTCGTCCTGTCCGTGACCGACGGATGCGGTGGGATTCCCGAGGACGATCTGCCGCGGGTCTTCGACACCGGGTGGCGCGGCACGCACGCGCGGACACCCCCGGCCGGCGCCGGGCTCGGGCTCGCCATCGTGCGCGGGATCGTCGAGGCGCATCAGGGGCGGGCCGCCGTACGGAACGTGTCGGGCGGCTGCCGGTTCGAGGTGACGCTGCCCGCCGCGGAGGCGTGAAGCCACCCGGCCACACCGTCACATGGCCACATGGCCATACCGTCACGGGATCACGCCGTCACGCGGCCACACCGTCACATGGCCACATGGCCATACCGTCACGGGATCACGCCGTCACGCGGCCACACCGTCACCCGGTGGTCACACGTGGCCTATGCCGCCTCCGCCGAAGGAACCGCTCCTCCCGGGCAGCCAGCGCAGCCGCTTCTGCTCCTTTCCCGTTCTGCTCCCGGAGTGGTGGAGCTGGTACGGCATCAGCCGCTCCTTCTCCTCCGAGGCGAGGGGCATCTCGTCGGGCTCCCGCATCTCGCGCATCTCGTGGACCGCGCCGCCGACGGGGAGGTGGGGCTGCTCCTCGGGGAGCGGCCGTGGAAGTTCCTGGTCACGGATCTTCATGCCGAAATGTATGGCCCAGACCAGTGCGCCCGCGATCACCAGGCCACCGAGAAAGGCGGCGCCCACGTTAAGGGTGTCGTGCGACGCGGCCAGCAGTTCATACGTTGCCATGCTCATACTCCGAGTATCACTCTTTTGGGGGGAATGTGGTGATCTGTGAGAGGTAGCTCGTCACCTCGGCCGGGTCTCGGGTCAGCAGCGCCACGTGGTTGTCGGGGCGGATCAGGACGAGTGCCGGGTCGGTGACGCCGTACGCCCGCCGCGCGTGACCCTCGTGGTCCCGCAGGTCACCGCCGTCGTCCACCGTGAACGCCTGCATCAGCCCCTCGTGCTCGGCCCTCAACTTGCCCACCGCGTCCGCGACTTCCGTGCCGAAGTCGAGCAGCGTGAAGCGCGGGTCCGCGTACACCTGGAAGAGCCGGACCGGGTTGCCCGAAGCGTCCAGGCAGGGGGCGTCGGGGGCGCGGTCGCCGGGGTGCGCCGCCTGGTGGACGGGCTACGGCCGCC
>NZ_JBLTJC010000762.1:0-1656 GCF_048158785.1 Streptomyces colwelliae
GTTCGGGGGTGGGCATGGTTCGCTTCCTCAGCCGGTGTGGGTGGGGTGGTCGGTGCAGCCGGTCGCTCCGCCGCCTGGGGAGACGGTGGGCAGGCGTGCGCAGTCGACGGTCAGGACGCGCTTGCCCCGCGCGTGCCCGGCGTCGCCGGCCCGCTGGGCCGCGGCCGCCCGGTCGAGCGGGTGGGTGCTGACGGCGATGACGAGCTTGCCGGCTCTGGGAGCTTGCGACTCAAGCCGCTCGCCGTGCGGGGACTCGGACCGATCGCCTGGCTGCACGGATTGCGCCGGCTGCGGATCCGCTGGGAACGACGCGACGACATCCACGAAGCCTTCCTCGGCTTCGCCACCTGCCTCATCACTCACCGCCACGTCCAACGCCCAGCTCCGTGAGACGTCTTCGTCAGGACTTCTTGAGCCAGCGTTGCAGCGCCTCGGGCACGTTCGTCGGATGTGAGCTGAAGCTCAATCGGATGTCGGGCTGGAGGTCGATGAGCACGTTGACGATCCGTTCGAACAGGACGGTGTACTCCGGGACATTCTTGATGCCGCCGCCGATGAGCACCACCCCGAACGAGCGCCCGTCGAACAGTCGGCGCAGCTCGGCCTCAGCCTCGTCGGGGTCCAGGCTGACATAGCCCTCCTCGCCGTCGATGCCTGTGGCCCGGAGCGCAGCCCAGTTGCGCTTCCTCATGGCGACCAGTTCTTCGAGCGTCGCAACCCCCGGCGGAAAATCCTCCGGCGAAAGCGCATCAGGGGTGATGCCGAGGGTCAGCACGCGTTGATTGATCGGAGGCTTCACTTGAGAGTTCTCGTGAGACATGGGGTCGCTCCTCCAAGGCAATATGGCCCCCTCCGACGACACACCCATGGGGTCTCCTCAGTTCTGCGGGGGAAGTTCAAGAAAACGTGTGGCTAGCCACATGATTGCCGTAGCAGCAATCGTGTGGCTAGCCAAGTATTCGTAGGCGCGGGCCGGAGGTGGCCACTTCGGCTCACTTCGGGCGCGCCTCACGCCGGACCGGCACCCGGCGCAGGCCGGCGCCGGATCGCGTGGGCGGGACACCCCGGCAGCCGCTCGCCGCGTTCGGCGAAGCACCCTCGATCGCCCCCGGCCGCCGTAGCGACGCACCGGCCTGGAACCGCACCGGACACACCCCGTTCGCCGGACACGATCCCCGACCGGCCGCCCCGATCGGTGAACTGGCCACGAAAAGCCCGGAGTTCGCGTCGAAGTGGTCCGAGCACCGGGTCCGGATGGGGGACCTCGCGACGTACCGCATGCGCCATCCACTCGCCGGCCGGATGCGGCTCAACCTCCAGGCCCTCAACGTCCCACAGGAGGAGGACCGGCGCTTCGTCGTCGCGACCTCCGACTCCGGTACGGCGTCGGAGGCGGCGCCGCGCCTTCTCGCCCAGGCGACCGTACCGACCGCGGAGCACACGGAGGCCGCGGAACGTCGCCGATCATCGCCGAGGCGACCGACGCGACAAGCACGGGCAAACCGTCAAGCATCACCCTCGCACAGACACACGACTCTCGTTCATAGCTACGAACTTGGCTTCAGGTGGGTGTCTTCGGCGCCGAACCTCTGATAGTTAACTTTCCTATCAGTTCGACGGCACGACCAACTCCCCACCCCCCACCCCCCTTTGGAG
>NZ_JBLTJC010000763.1:0-1656 GCF_048158785.1 Streptomyces colwelliae
GCGCCGTTTCGTTCGGCGACCCGATCCTGGTTCGAAATATCGGCAAAGGAGCCGCATGTTCCCCCTCGCGCCGCGCGGGCGCGATGAGCGTCGACAGATAGGGCAACGGCTGCCCGTCGAGTTCGGCGGCGGGCCGGATCGACTCCTCGGGCAGCCCGAGCGCCGACCCCCACACCGCGTCCCCGATCCGCCCGGTCTCCCGCAGCGCCTCGGCGACCTCACCGGCCTGCCGCCCGAACTTGTACGCCACGACCGTCCCCGGCCCGGCGAGCGCGTCCTTGAGCACGGCGGCCCCGGCGGTCACCGGCACGAGCGTGAGCGGCTCGGTCCCCTCCGTGAGTACGGCCCCCGACCGTGCGGCGAGATCCTGCATGGCGGTGATACCAGGCACGGTCTCCACAACGACCCCCGGCACCAACTCTCCGATGGTCAGGGCGAGATAGGTGAAGGTGGAGTAGACGTTGGGGTCCCCGATGGTGGCAAAGGCGACGACGCGATGCGCGCCGAGCAACTCGGCGACCTTCGCCCCTGCGGCATCCCAGGCGGCCTCACGCCGAGCACGGTCGGTCCGCTCATTCAGCGCGAACACAACCCGCAGAACCTTCTCCTCAGGCACGTAATGCAGAACGGTGGCCTCGGCCCGCCCCCGCTCCCCACTGTCCATGACCGGCACGACCACGACATCGGCGGCCCGCAGAGCGTTGACACCCTTGACGGTCACCAGCTCCGGATCGCCGGGACCCACCCCGACTCCGATCAACCTGCTGCTGCTCATGACGTCCGGCACCTCTCCACGAACCGACGGGCCACACCGGGCTCGGCCGCCCAGTGCGTGTGCAGATAACTCGCGTGCACACCCTGTTGTACGAAACCTTCGACCCGCCGCGCAGGGGCGCGAACCCCCCAGGCGGGAGCCGCCCCTGAGCCGGGCTCGACGACGGTCCGATGAAACTCGTGCCCGCGCATCCGCGTCCCGGCCACGGCCAGCACACTGTCGCTCAACGCGACGGCATCCCGATACCCCAGAGTCAGCCGCTCGCTCATCCGCGCGGAGGCGTCCAGCACCCCGCACATCGGCATCCCGTCCAACTCCCGGCACAGATACAGCAGTCCGGCACACTCGGCGGCCACGGGAGCGCCGGTCTCCGCGAGGGCTCCGACGGCCTTGCGCAACGCCTCGTTGGCGGAAAGGTCAGCGGCATACACCTCAGGGAACCCGCCCCCGATGACCAACCCACTTGTCCCGTCCGGAAGTTGCTCATCGCGGAGGGGATCGAACACGACGACCTCGGCACCGGCCGCGATGAGCAGTTCGGCGTGCTCGGCATAGGAGAAGGTGAAGGCCGCTCCGCCGGCAACGGCAATTCTCAGCCCGTCCGGCGTTTGAGGACGAGGCCGTTCAGGCCGACGCCTGGACGACGTGGCGGGAGCTGATCGGGATCGGTGATACAGGCGTCGGCGCGGCCGGCCGGCCGCCGTGGCGGCGGCGAGCGGGTTGCGCAGCTCGTGCGAGAGCGTCGCGATGAAACGGTCCTTGGCCCGCTGCTCCTCCATCAACTGCCGCCCCGTCGCGTCCAGTTCGGCGGCGCCGCCGAGCGGGAGTTCGCCCTGCCGGAGCTGGGCGCGAGCTTCCCTGTCGCTCAAGCCGTTGAGCGC
>NZ_JBLTJC010000764.1:0-1648 GCF_048158785.1 Streptomyces colwelliae
CCCGGAAGCTAAGCCTTACAGCGCCGATGGTACTGCAGGGGGGACCCTGTGGGAGAGTAGGACGCCGCCGAACAAATATTGCGAAAACCCCTGTACCGTTTATTCGGTACAGGGGTTTTCTGCGTTTCAGCTACGGTGGCTATCGTGGCTGATATGAACTACAAGATCCGTTCGATACGCGCCGACGAGTGGGCCGCGGCGAAGGAGCTGCGGCTCGTTGCCCTTCAGGATCCCGTCGCGCACCTTGCCTTCCTGGAGACCTACGACACGGCGCTGGCCCGGCCGGACTCCTTCTATCAGGAGCGGGCCGTAGGGGCCGCTGAAGGTGCTGAAAAGGCTCAGCAGGTCATTGCCGAGGGGCCGGACGGGGAGTGGGTCGGTACGGCGACCGTGCTTCTTGAGGAGGCTGGGACGGTCGACTGGGCCGGCTATCCGGTCGAGCGGAAGCAGGGACACATCGTCGGGGTGTTCGTGCGGTCGGAGGTCCGGGGCATCGGGCTGACCGAGGTGCTCTTCGACGCGGCTCTGGAGTGGGCCTGGGGGCGCGGGGTCGAGCGGGTGCGGCTCATCGTGCACGAGGACAACGAGCGGGCCCGGCGCTTCTACGGCAAGGTCGGCTTCGTCCCCACGGGCGTCGTCGTGCCGTTGGGTGAGAACGCGGACGAGCGTGAGGTGGAGATGGCGGTCGAGCGGCCGTAGCCGTAGGGGCCGTAAGTCTGTTTGCTAGGCCGGTAGTTCGTGGTGGGGCCAGCGGGCCCTGGCCTGTTCTCTGGAGCGGAGGAGGGCCAGGGTCGGCAGGCCTCGGTCTGCTCCTGTGGCGAGGAGTTCCGGGAGTTGGGGGAGCGGGGCCACGGCGGCTACGTCGTCCAGGACAAGCGTCATTGGTGGGTCGAGGCGACCGGCCGATGACCGTTCGGCCATGTGCCGGCCGCGCTCGACCACGCTTGATGCGAGGGCGGTGAGGAGAGGCATCGCGCCCGGGTTCGTACGGGGGTCCTCGATGGATTCACCGACCAGATAAAGCGTGCCCCCTTCGTTCACGAAGGAATCCAAGGAGAGGGCGTCAGTTCGGTTGGGTGTGCAGGCTTCGCGGATGTTGACCGTGAAGAGGGAGGAGAGCGCGCGGCTCGTCAACTCCTGGGCGATGTCCCGGCGTTCGGGGTGGGACGTGAGTGCGCCTTCGAGTTCGCCCGCTGCGCCGGGGGCCGCCTTGGGGTTGGTGCGGAGGATTCTTACCGCGTCCTGGATCTGGGTGCCCTGGGACCAGCGGTGGACGTGGCGGACGGTGCGGCCGTCGATCGCGGCGGCGTGCAGGTAGCTGCGGAGGAGCGTTTCGGCTGTGTCTGCCACCGCCTGGTCGATCTTTGCGGTTGGTCTTACGGGGGCGAGGAGGTCGGCGGCTCTTTTCACCGCCGTCTGTTTGTCCTCGCAGGCCGTGGTCGGGGACCAGTGGAGGCGGGCCGGGGTGTCGCAGAGGTGGGTGGGGTCGTAGAGGAGGACTGGGCCCAGTTTGGCTCTGGCGTCTTTTGTGTCCTGCCAGACCGTCTTGTTGGACGTGACTACCAGGGCTGGGCCTTCCGCGTCCCGTACGGCTTGGGTGGCTGTGGTCTGGCGGCTTTCCGCCGTCGCCAGGAAGACTCTTTCCCAC
>NZ_JBLTJC010000765.1:0-1648 GCF_048158785.1 Streptomyces colwelliae
CTCCCCCACCGCACCCCCGTGCTCCCACCCCGAGAAGCCCTTCGCCTCCGGATCCGCTGGGTGCAGGAGCTACAAGTGCGCCTCGTGCGGGATGTCGCACGCCGGCTCGGCCCGGCCGCGGACCGCGTGGAGCTGTTGCGCTGGCCGGAGTTGGCCGCCGTACTCGAAGGCGACCCCCTGCCCGGCGATCTCCACGCGCGCGTGCCGCGGGCCGAGTCGCCGCCGTTGCCGGATGCCTTCCGCCTCGCGGACGGCACAGTGGTCGCCGAGCGCACCGACAGCGACGGTGACGGTGACGGTGACGGCCGAGGTGCGTCCGGCGGGCGGGCCGTCGGGACGGTCTGGGACGGGGCCGGGCCGCGCCCCTCCGACGCCGTGCTCGTCGTCCGCACCCTCGACCCCGCCCTGGCCCCGCTGCTGCCCGGACTCGCGGGACTGGTCGCCCAGACGGGCAGCCCGCTGTCCCATCTCGCCGTGCTGGCAAGGGAGTTCGGGCTGCCTGCCGTGGTCGGTGCGACCGACGCGGTACGGCGCTTCCCGCCCGGGTCACGCGTCGCCGTCGACGGAACCACCGGTGACGTGAAGACAGCGGACGTAAAGGCAGACACAAAGGACGTAAAGGACGTAAAGACAGGAGAGGCGCGATGAGGCGGATCGCGTACGTCTTCGGGAGCCTGGCCGCCGCCGGGGCGGGGACGTATCTCGTCGTCTACCTGTACCGCTGGCAGTGGCAGCGCGCCATCCTGTGCGGGATCCTGCTGCTGGTCGTCGAGGTGATGCTGCTCGGCATCGTGCTGCTGACCCGGCTCACCCGGATCGAGGAACGGGTGATGGAGAGCGACGCCAGGCAACGGGAGTTGACGGTACGTCAGGAAGATGTGCTGGCCCGGCTGCGGCAGGCGTCCGTCGAGCGCGAGGGCGCCCGCTTCCGCTGGCTGGAGGACACCGCCGACCGTACGTACGTCTTCGTGCCCGTCCTCATGGTCACCGGGGTGCTGCTGTCCGGGCTCGCCTGGGTGGTGCAACGGATCGCGTCCGCGACGGGACGCCCGGCCGAACGGCGGCTCGCGGGACGCCTCGCCGTCCTCGCCGCCCCCGAACAGCCGGGAGTGGTGGGTGAGTTGGAGGATCGGCCCGCACTGGGCCGGCCTTCCAAGGGCCGCGTCGCCCGCATGGCCGTCATCGGTGTCGTCGGGGCCGCCCTGCTCGCCGCGCTCGTCGTCGGGCTCGCCGATCTCACCCAGACCCGGGAGCAGAGCGTGAGCGGTTCGGAAGCGACCTCGGTGCTCGTCCAGGTAGACGTGCGGGGCGCGGACATGACGGCCGAACGGCAGGCGCTCGCCGCGCAACAGGTCTGGGAGCGCTGCCGGGACTCCACCTCCGTGCCGCTGAACCACGCCATGCTCGGCAGCCTCGGCGACGGCATGTTCGCCGGGGTCGTACGGCCCGCGCTCGCCGAACACGACCGTATGCGGCTGCGCGGCTGCCTGGAGGACGCGGCCCTCGACCGCGCCCACCTCACGGTGATGGGCATGGGCGACACGGACGCGGACGACGACTGACCCGAGGCGCGAACCGGACGCGCGAACCGGACGCGCGAACCGGACGTACGATGCCAAGGCGCCCCCCGTCCCCGAGCACCCCGGGT
>NZ_JBLTJC010000766.1:0-1643 GCF_048158785.1 Streptomyces colwelliae
GGCCGGGGCCGAGGAGAGGGGGGCGACCGCGTGGTGGACGCCGAGCGCGAAACCGGGGCCGAGGCCGTAGGACGCGGACCACACCGCCGCGTTCGGGATCAGCGCGAGGCAGAGCAGCAGGACGGCGAACCGGCCCGAAAGACCCTCCGTCAGCTGGAGGAAGGACGTCCGGGCGGCACCGCCGTGCCAGATCAGGGACGCGCCGAGCAGCAGCGCACCGCCCCCGACGAGCACCGCCGTGCCGAGGCCCGCGGCGCGTGCGGCGGTGCCGATGCGGGCCCGGGACTCGCGGGCCTCCGGGCCGAGGACGAGCCGTCGCAGCCCGGCCGGCAGCAGGATCAGCACGCTCAACACGGGTTCACGCGGGCGCCCGTACGCCGTCCACACCCCCGAACCGGCCGCGCCCGCCGCGAGCAGCGGCAGGCAGACCGCGGTCCAGCTCCAGGAGGGGGAGAGTTCGCCGCCGGACGCGTAGAGGGCGGCGGCGGTGCCCACGGCGAGGTAGCCGAGGGCGACGCCGGTCCAGGCGGTGCGCGCGGCGATCAGGGGCGGCCCCTCGGAATCGTCCACGCTGACCTCGCCTCCCAGTACCGCGTGCCGGGCCGCCCGGTGCAGCAGCCACACCGGCAGGGCGAGGAGGAGCAGCGGGGTGACGCCCACGGGGGCGGGGACCCCGGAGAGCGTGTCGGCGCGGACGAGTTCGACCCCGTGCGCGAGGAGCCACAGGGCGGCGGCGATGTGCAGGGCGCCGCCGGGCCCGCTGTCGGGGTACGGCGAACTGATCCACAGCACCATCACGAGCACCGCGAACGAACCGAGCCCGAGCCCCGCCGCGACCGCGCCGCCCAAGAGGCTGGCGGCCAGTCCGGGGGATCGGTCGCGCATCCGGGTGAGCAGGGGCGACAACAGCGCTCGGCGGTGGGTCATCGACATCACGACCGCCATGCTCCCAACGACACGCGCTTTCTCGTCGTAACAGGCGAACCTCGGAAGTGTCGCTCAATATACGTTTATGTACTTTTTCGTACGAAGGGGCGTCCGGTGACGCAGAGCCCTGCAACCCCGCTCCCTCCGCCCAAGGAACGCCGACGCCTGCGCGAGGCGGGGTCGCTGACGCAGGCTCAGGTCGCGACACAGGTGGGCGTCAGCCGCGAGACGGTGCGCTCGTGGGAGACCGGTCGCACCAGCCCACGCGGCCGGAAACGGGAGGCGTACGCGAAATTGCTCACCAGTCTGGGTGAAGTCACGCCCACCGAAGAACAACTCCCTGCCGAGGAAGCCGAAGCAGCCGTGGAGGACACGGCGGAGATCACGGGGTTGGCGACGGAGATCACGGGGTTGGCGACGGAGATCACGGGGTTGGCGGCGACGGTGACGGAGCCTCAGCCGACACCACCACCGCCGCCCGCTCCCCTGACGCCCGCTCAGGCCTTCGACGCGCTCTACGCGTTCTGCGCCCCCGCCCTCGTACGGCAGGCCTACCTGCTGACCGGGCGGCGCGAACTGGCGCGGGAGTCCGTCGAGCGGGCCTTCCAGGTCGCCTGGCAGCGCTGGCCCGAGGTGGCGGTCGACCGCGACCCGGCCGGCTGGGTGCGCTCGGTGGCGTACGAGTACGCCCTCTCCCCCTGGCACCGCTTCCGCCC
>NZ_JBLTJC010000767.1:0-1629 GCF_048158785.1 Streptomyces colwelliae
GTGTCGGGGAGGGGGCTGTGTCTGCCGGGTTTCCGGCGCCTCCCTCGTTGCCGCCGGCCCCGTCCGCGGATGTCGTGGAAGCGGAACCTGAGGATCAGGTGCGGTCGAGTGGTGATCCGGTGACTCATCGGCTGCGGGCCGTATCGGCTCCGGTGGCGGAGGAGGAGGTGGTTCCGACCTTTCCGTTGCGGGCCGTGCCCGAGTCGGCGGGGGAGTCGGCGCCCACGTTCCCGTTGCACGCCGTGCCGGAGTCGGCCGAGGGGGGTATGCCGCTGGGGTCGGTCCAGGCGCCCACGGGGGCGTTCGGGCCGCCGCCTGTGATGGACGCGGCGCCGGTAGCGGATGTACCGCCGGTCATGGGCGGGCAGTCGGTCATGGACGGGGCGCCGGTGTCGGACGTACCGCCGTTCGTGGATGTGCGGCCGGTCGCGGAGCTACCGCCTGTCACCCCGGAACGTGCCGCCCGGCCCGCCGCCATCCCCATTCCCGACCTCGCCCTCACCGCCCCGGAACCGGACCCCAAGCCGACGCCTGCCCGCGGGTTCGACGCCGTGGCCGAGGCCGTGCTGGGGGACGAACCGGTGACGACCGACGGAGCGGGGACCGCGTTTCTCATCGAGCCGATGGTGCGGATCAACGAGGCCGTCAAGGCGGGCCGGATCGAGGAGGCGGCGGGCCTGGCGGAACGGACCGTCGCGGACGCGGCGGCCTCGCTCGGGCCCGAGCACTCCGAAGTCCTACGGCTGCGCGAACTCGCCGCCTACATCGCCTACTTGGCCGGGGACCCGCTCCGCTCCTTCCACCTCTCCCTCGACCTCGCCCACATCCGTCACCGCGCCCACGACGCGGAGGCCGCCTACGGCAACGTCCAGAGCGCGGCCACGGCCTGGCGCGCGGTACGCGACCCGGAGCAGGGCCTCGCCCTCGGCCGTGACCTCATCGACCTGTGGACCGAACTCACCGCTGAGGACGGTCCCGCCGTGGAGGACATCGAGCAACTGGAGTCCGCCCGCGCTCGCATGGGGCGCCTCACGGAGCGCGCCCGCAGGTCCGCCGACTGAAGTCCGTCCCCTAGGCCACGCAGAACTCGTTTCCCTCGGGGTCGGTCATCACGACCCATGAGCCGGCCGGTTCCGTCACCCGGCGCAGGACGCTCGCGCCGAGGCCGGTGAGGCGTTCCACTTCGGCCTCTCGTCGTTCCGGGCCCGGGTGCAGGTCGAGATGCAGGCGGTTCTTGGTGGTTTTCGGCTCCGGGACGCGCTGGAAGAGGAGGCGGCGGCCCAGGCCCGTGCCGCGGTCCTTGTCGTAGGGGTCGTCGGGGTGGCGTACGGCCATCAGGTCGCGGAAGGCCGGGCGGCCGTGGAAGTCGACGGTCGCCGCCGCGGGCAACGCGCCTACTTTCAGGAGCTGTTCGACCAGGGCGCTGTTGTCCTCGGGCTCGTAGTGGAGCGCGGCGGCCCAGAAGTCCGCCTGGGCGTGCGGGTCGGCCGCGTCGATGACCAGCTTCCAGTGGCCGTCGGCCGGATTGCCGAAGCGGATCACGCTGCCCGGGCCGACGCCCCACTCGTGGACGCGGCGGCCGTCGGCGTAGGTGCCGTTCGTGCTGTGCTCGTCCTCCAGCGTCCCGGC
>NZ_JBLTJC010000768.1:0-1605 GCF_048158785.1 Streptomyces colwelliae
GTGTGGCTGTGCCGACTGCGGTTCCGGGGCAGGGAGTTGGGGAGCACGCTCACTCGGTGCGGTGAGGTGAGGCGGGATACGACGAGGTGGCCGACGGCGCGTATGCCGTCGGCCACTTCTGTGCCGGGTCACGGGAGTGTCGTAGGGACTACTCGATGTCGTAGGGACTACTCGATGACGAGGTCGACCTCGATGTTGCCGCGGGTGGCGTTCGAGTAGGGGCAGACCTGGTGGGCGGTCTCGACCAGCTTGCGGCCGGTCGCCTCGTCCACGGTGTCGGGGAGCTCGACGCGCAGGGTCACCTTGAGGCCGAAGCCCTCGCCCTGCTTGCCTATGCCGACCTCGGCGGTCACGGCCGCGTCGGTGACGTCCACCTTCGCCTGCCGGCCGACGAGGCCGAGGGCGCTGCCGAAACAGGCGGCGTAACCGGCGGCGAACAGCTGCTCAGGGTTGGTGCCCTGGCCGTTGCCGCCCATCTCGACCGGAATGCCGAGCTGAAGGTCGATCTTGCCGTCGTTGCTGACCGCGCGGCCGTCGCGGCCGTGGGTGGCGGTGGCTACGGCGGTGTAGATCGCGTCCATTGGAAACCATCCCTCTCGGAAGTCTTGGTGGGGGTGACCGGTCCGGGTGTCCGGACCGCCTCACGGCGATAATTAGAGCACACAATTCAATTGCACACAACTAAATGGCCCGCTAGCGCTATCCTGGAGGCATGACCACCACTCCCGCCGCCACCCCCACCGCCGACTGGCTCCGCCTCGACCAGCAGATCTGCTTCTCCCTGAACGCCGCGTCCCGCGCCTTCGGCGGCGTCTACCGCGTGATCCTCAAGGACCTCGGGCTCACCTACCCGCAGTACCTGGTGATGCTGGTGCTGTGGGAGCACGGCGAGCTGCCCGTCAAGAAGCTCGGCGAACACCTGCGACTCGACTCCGGCACCCTGTCCCCGCTGCTCAAGCGGCTGGAGACGGCCGGTCTGGTACGCCGTGAGCGCAGCGCCCGCGACGAGCGCTCGGTGGAGGTGCGGCTCACCGACGAGGGGGTCGCGCTGCGCGAGCGGGCGGTCGAGGTGCCGCGGCGCATCCTTGGGGCGACCGGCTTCGACATCGATGAGATCCGGGCGTTGCGGGAACGGCTCGACCAGCTCACCGGGGCGTTGGACTCGGCGACGCTGGACGAGGCGTAGACGTGGGTGTGGGTGTGGGTGTGGGTGTGGGTGTGGGCGTGGGTGCCGGCTGCATTGATTGCGTCGGCTGCGTCGGCTGCATCAACTGCATCGCCTGCGGAGGCATCCGGCGGATATAGAGGGCCAGCTTCACTCGCCCTCGGACGAACTCCGTCCGACGCGCGAACTCCCCGTCCACGACGTCGAGTTTGACCCGGTCTGTCGGGTCACCGGGCACCCAGCGCGAGGGCAGCAGATTCGACTGCGCGACGATCCAGACCCGGTCAACACCCGCGAGCCGCGCCCGCAACTCGGGCACCGTCGAGATGTTCCAGAAGATGGCCGACGGCGACATCAAGGCCTGCTGGATCGTCTGCACCAACCCGGTCGCCTCGGTCGCCAACCGACGGACCGTCATAGAGGGCCTGGAAGCAGCCGAG
>NZ_JBLTJC010000769.1:0-1592 GCF_048158785.1 Streptomyces colwelliae
CGCCCGAGTCTCCGGAGGAGCACCTCGCGCGACTCCTCGGCCGTGCCCTGAACTCCTTCGAGTTGCCGGACGAGACCATAAGGCGTCTCGACTGCGCGCTGGCGCACGACAGTTCGCTGCACTCCGCGCACCACAGCGCCGGCCTGCACCGGGAGACGTACCGGCACACCTGGCTGCTCGCCGACGGCTCCGCGCTCACCCTGTGGGAGCTCGTCCACAACACCGTGCTGGGCCGTGAGACACAGCACGAGGTGTACGTGGACGAGGACGAGCTGCGCACCGCGACCGCGCGTCTGCCGCTGCCGCCGGACACCCCGGACTTCGAACTGCCGGTGCTGGTGCAGCTGTCGCCGATCCCGGAGCCCCGGCACACGTATCTGGCGGACGACTCCGCGGACCACGCGCGCCGTTTACTGCGCCGGGCGGAGAACATGGACCGGCCCGACGAGGAGACGGCCGCGCTGCTGGAGACGGCGTTCGCGCACCAGATCACGCAGGCCTTCGGCCGCCCGTTCCGAGCGGGCCGCGCCGCGCTGTGCTTCTCGCTCTACGAGCACGCGTTCCTGTTGCAGGACGGCGCGGAGATCTCCTTGTGGGAGGTCGAGCACACGGCGACACCGGACGGCCGTCACATGTGCGAGGTGTACGTCAGCGAGGACGCGGCCCGGGACGCGATGGAGCGCCGGGCGGCGCAGGTCTCCTGAGCGGGGAAGGCTTCAACGCCCGTCGCTGAGCTGTCGTACGAGACCCGCGAAGGCGTCGCGCTCCGCCGGGGTCAGTTCGACGGACTCCACGTGGGGCGCGGTGTGGCGCTGGTTCGGGAGGCCGTGGAGCGGGTGGGCCGTGTGCCATGCGGTGGGCTCGGCGAGGGAGCGGCGCAGGACGCGCGTCAGGCCGAACACCCAGGCGACGGTCGCCAGGGCGAGAACGGCCACACCGGTCAGCTGGAGGATCGAGACGTGCTCAGGCATGCGTTCCAGTAGACACCACGGTCCGGGACTGTGGTCCCGGACCGTGACGTATCTCGCAGTTGCCGTGAACACCTCACGGCGGCCCAAAGAGCCCAGAAACAGGCCGGAAAGAGGCTAGGCGGCGACCGGCTGCTTCTTCTCCGCCGCCGGGGCGGATATGTCCTCCGGTGCTCCGGGGCCCGTGCTGCCGGCGGCCGGCTTGCGCATGCCCTTCAGTACGACGACCAGGGCCGCCGTGACGCACATGCCGACCGCGATGGCGATCAGGTAGAGGAACGCGTGGCCGATCAGCGGGACCACGAAGATGCCGCCGTGCGGAGCGCGCAGGGTCGCGCCGAAGGCCATCGACAGGGAGCCGGTGATCGCGCCGCCCACCATCGCGGACGGGATGACCCGCAGCGGGTCGGCCGCCGCGAAGGGGATCGCGCCCTCGGAGATGAAGGAGGCGCCCAGGACCCAGGCGGCCTTGCCGTTCTCGCGCTCGGTCTCGGTGAAGAGCTTGCCGCGCACGGTCGTCGCCAGGGCCATCGCCAGCGGCGGGACCATGCCGGCCGCCATCACCGCGGCCATGATCTTCATCGCCGAGTCACTGGGGTTGGAGACCGCGATGCCCGCCGTGGC
>NZ_JBLTJC010000770.1:0-1589 GCF_048158785.1 Streptomyces colwelliae
GGCCAAGGATGTTCTGGCCACGGTGCCGGGTGGTTACCGGCTGAGGACGGGTGGTGGCGCGGTCGACCACCGGGAGTTCGAGCGCCGTGCGGGGGCCGGGTACCGGGCGATGGACACCGGGGACTACGCGGGGGTGGCCCGCCGTCTGGCCGGTGCGCTGGATCTGTGGAGTGGGCCGGCGCTGACCGGTCCGCAGACCGGCAGCCGGATCGGCGTGGAGGCTCGGCGGCTGGAGGAGGCCCGGCTGTGCGCGCTGGCCCAGCGCATCGACGCCGACCTGTGTCTGGGCCGCCACCGTGAGCTGCTGCCGGAGCTGACGGTGCTGGTCGACCGACACCGGATGCACGAGAGCCTGCACGGCCAGTTCATGGTGGCGCTGCACCGCGCGGGCCGGCGCGGCGAGGCTCTGGACGTCTACCGGCGGCTGCGCACCACCCTCGTCGCGGAACTGGGCCTGGAGCCCTCGGCGCCGCTGGTCCGCCTGCAGCGCTCCATTCTGGCGGCCCGCCCCGACAGGGCCCCCGCGACTGCCTCCGGCGCGACCCCGCAGTTCACCGCCCGGGCGGCCTGACCTGGCCTCGGCTGTGCATGTCCCGGACGGCATCCCCGGTGTGCGCGCCGTTCCCGGCCTGCTGTACGCCTGCGGCTTCCCCGGCACGGCCGGTGCTGTTGCATCGGCCCGCCTCCTCCGGGACGGGTTCCTCCCCGGCGTGGCGGGCCGCGGGCGTCGGCTCGGGCACGGCACCCGTGCCTCATGACGTTGATGCCCCCGGTGCGTCCGTCTCCCGCGACGGCGCCGTCGGCCGGCCCCGTGTCACGACACCGGTACGCCCCGGCCAGCCGTCCTCGCAGGCGAGGTGCAGGAATGATCCGGTCCACCGCTTCGTAGGGAGGGGGCGGCGGATCGCGGCATACCGCGACCGTTCCCGTACTGCCCCTGATGCCCCTGCCGGGGTTTCTCGGATTCCCCGACCCCGCTCGTCCTGCTGCTTGGCTGCGGGCTCGGCCCAAGGGGGCGGGTCCGCCTGACCGCTGGCCGGATGGGCTGGACGCGGGAGTGCCGAGGTGCGTGAGGGGTGGCCTCGGGTCATCCGAAGTCACGATCCGGGAGCGCCTTCGGTTTGGCGGGGGACACGGCCGGCGTGCACTTCCCGGCCGGCGGGCAGGGACTGGACGCCGGCCCGCCGGTGCCCTCGACCTCGGCGGGAGGCCGGCCCGGACGGTCCAGGGCGCTGCGGACTGCGGGACGCCTGCGACCAGGAACGCAGCCCGTCCGCGCGGCGGGTCGCCGGCGGCGCGCGGCCCGGCCCGCCCTCATGCGGTGGGACTCCGGTCTCGACCCGGTCCTGCATCGCCGCCCTTGGTCCTCTGCGCGCCCGGAGGCCCGATGGAGACCGTCCGGTCTGGATCTTGCCGCCTGCCGGATCGGCCCCGTTCCGGCAGGCCTGGCGGGCGGGAAATCGGAGAAACGTGAGAATCTTCAGGAAAGCGCCATAAAGGGGAAATGGAGTGGAGAGGTGGAGGTGTGGAGGCCCGGTGATCCTGGTGACGGGCGCGACGGGGACGGTGGGGCGGGAAGTGGTGCGGGG
>NZ_JBLTJC010000771.1:0-1584 GCF_048158785.1 Streptomyces colwelliae
GTGGAGCGTGCGGCCCGTTACGAGATCCAGCGCCACGCCGCGGTGCTGAACTCCGGCGGCACGATCATCCAGGAGACCCGCCACTTCCACGAGGACACCGGGTCGACGACCTCGGGCCGCGTGAAGGAGGAGGCGGAGGACTACCGGTACTTCCCGGAGCCGGATCTGGTGCCGGTGGCGCCCTCGCGCGAGTGGGTCGAGGAGATCCGCGCGGGGCTGCCCGAGCAGCCGCTGGCGCGCCGTAACCGGCTGAGCGAGGAGTGGGGGATCACCGCGTTCGACATGCAGTCGATCCTCAACGCCGGTGCCATCGACCCGATCGTCGCGACGATCGACGCCGGTGCGGACTCGGCCTCCGCGCGCAAGTGGTGGATGGGTGAACTGGCGCGCAGCGCCAACGAGTCGGGCAAGTCGCTCGACGAACTCCCCATCACGCCGGAGCAGGTCGCCCGCGTCACCGCGCTGGTCACCGCAGGCGACCTGAACGACAAGCTGGCCCGCCAGGTCATCGAAGGCGTTCTCGCCGGCGAGGGCACCCCGGACGAGGTCGTCGAGAAGCGCGGCCTGAAGGTCGTCTCCGACGACGGCGCCCTCACCACCGCCGTCCAGGAGGCCATCGCCGGCAACCCGGGCATCGCCGACAAGATCCGCGGCGGCAAGGTGGCGGCGGCCGGCGCGCTGGTGGGCGCGGTCATGAAGGCCACCCGGGGCCAGGCCGACGCGGCCCGCGTCAAGGAACTGATCCTGGAGCAACTGGGCGTCAGCGAAGGCTGAGCCAGTACACCGTGCACGGCCCCGGAGACCCGATCTCCGGGGCCGTTCCGGTTATGCCCGGCGGCCCACGACCCGCGCGAAGCCGAGGGTGCGTCCTTCATCGGCGCGCACCAGCTTCACCGACTCCCGCGCCATGTCCGCCATCCACGTGTACGGACTCTCCTCGGCGCACACCTCGCTCCACAGCAGCCAGTCCTTCCAGCCGTCGGGCTGCCAGTCGGCGGCCTCGACCTCGACGGTCCCGCCGCGGGTCCAGTGGCGGCGCCACCAGGCGGGGGAGTGGAAGGCCCAGAAACCGGGGTCCCAGAAGGGCTTGAGGTGTTCCGGCGGTTCGTCGCCTTCCAGTTCCTCCCGGAGGGCGGGTACGACGATCCCGATCCGGCCGCCCGGCTTCAACAGCCGGGTCAGTGTGGGCAGATAGAGGTCGGCGGTGCCGAAGTACTGGTAGGCGTCGATCGACACGATCGCGTCGAGCGTGCCGTCCCCGAAGGGGAGATCGTGTGCCTCCACGTGCAGGGGGAGCACCTGGTCGGCGACACCTGCCTCGGCGATCCGTACGGCGTTCTCCTCGGGCTTCACCCACAGGTCGGCGGCGGTGACCTGGACGCCGTACTCCTTGGCGAGGAAGACGGAGGTCATGGCGCGCCCGCAGCCCAGGTCGAGGACGCGTGCGCCGGGGCGCAGGGTGTCGAGGCCCAGGGCCGGGGCCAGCCATTCCAGGAGCCACAGGGCGTGCGGGCCCATCTGGTTCTCGATGGTCCAGCGGGCGTCGTAGGCGTTGCTGCGCGGGTGGCGGGGGTGGGTCAGGCG
>NZ_JBLTJC010000772.1:0-1574 GCF_048158785.1 Streptomyces colwelliae
CAGGCGCCGATCGGGGAGTAGCCCGAGGTCATGCCCTTGGCGCAGGTGATCATGTCCGGGACGTAGCCGAACTTGTCGCAGCCGAACATCGTGCCCAGGCGGCCGAAGGCGCAGATGACCTCGTCGGTCACCGGGCTTGGTGCCCAGGTCCGTACCGGCCACGAGGGACAGCTGCTGGCGCAGGGTCTCCACCCCGGCCCCCTGCCGAACACGTCGCAGCAGGACAGCAAACCGGCGACCTGCTCGGCGAGCGCTGACAAGACCCTGCCGGCGAAGTACGTCTCGCCGGCGCAACTCTGCACGGCGCTGAACCGATCGGACCTTCCGGTGCTTCTGGGGACTCCGGAAGAGCACGCGGAGACCGCCCGGGGCAGCGCGGGGTGGATGACCCTGGCAGGCGGCACCAAGATCGCCAGCCCCGAGGCCGAAGTCGACCTGAGGACCTACTCCGTGCGGCTGTCGGCGTCCTACGACGACGTTCCCGTCGCCGAGGCGGCCCGCTACGTGGACTCGTCCTCGCAGGTGAAGATGGTCCTGGGGCACCCTGCCGTTCTCTACTCGAACCGGACCATAGAGATCAGCTTCAACCTCGGCGGAGGCAAGGCCAGCACGGGCCCAGGGGGCATCGCCCGCAGCCTGCTGGTCTCCACCAGCGCCAAAGACGGCGGTGACTCCTTCGAGATGACCATCTGGCGTCAGGACGACGTGCCGCCCGACGACGAGGCACTGTTCCGCATCGCCGAGGAGGTGTTGCCGACGGTCCCGGGCTGGACCGCCGGCTGACGTGCCGTCCGCGCTGGGCTCAGGACTGCTGCGCCCTGCCCATCGTCCTGGTGAAGGTCGCGGGGTCGTCCTCGAAGCCCCGGATGCCGGGATGGAAGTCCCAGCTGCCGGACTCGTCCCGGACGAACTCCCCGACCGTCGCCGCCGTCGCACCGAGGACGTCACCGAAGTCGTCCTCGGTGAGGATGGTGTACCCCTCGCGGATGCGCAGCTTCGGGTTGAGGACGTTGACGAACGTGCGGTGGGCGACACGCTGTTGGATGACGACACCGACCACCACGCGCGCGTACCGGTCGGCGAGCCGGTCGAGCTCCAGCGTCATGACCTCGTCCCAGCCGAAGCCCTTGCCGTCCTTGCTGTCCCGGTTGAGATAGATGGTGCCGTCGGGGGAGCGGCTGTCGAAGTGCACCGCATACGCGGGCGCGCCGTACAGATCGCCCGCCACATACGTGGTGGCGACGATGTCCAGATCGACGGGCGGCTGCCCGGTGGGACTCGGATCCCACTGGAGCCCGACTTCGGCCTTGCGGATCCCCTTGTTGAGGCCGTTCACCACAGTTCCCCTTCCCCGTTCGCCTCGATCGCGTGCCCCAACTGCTGGGCGATCAGCGTTCGTTGTCCATCGTGCCACGCGCGCGGGGGCGCATGCGCCGACGATCTCAGCCGGAGCGTGACCGGCGCCACGCTCCGTGGCCTTACGATGGCGCGGTGCTGGTCAAGTGGATTCGCTGCACCGTGGTGGACCGCCGCGGCTTCGAGCGCGGGCAGCGAAAGTGGGCGGGGCTTCTGGG
>NZ_JBLTJC010000773.1:0-1558 GCF_048158785.1 Streptomyces colwelliae
GCGTAGCCGTCGCCGTTCAGGTCGCCCTTCGAGACCTGGATCCCGAATCCCTCGTCCTTCGCGCGGTCGACGGAGACGAGCAGGCCACCCACGATCTGCTCGCCCACGACGAGGTCCTGGTAGCCGTCGCCGTTGAAGTCGTCGCGGACGGGGGCGGGGGTCGCGTGCGCGGGAGACGGCGCAACTCCCAGCAGCGCCAGGCCCATTGCGAGCGGTCCCGTCCAACGGACGTACGCATACGCGGAGAACACCGGGCGACCCCCTCGTCGACGGCGACAGGTCACCGGACGAGACTCCTCAGCGCGCTCAGGGGTTGTAGCGGCCTGTCATTTCCGAGAGTTGCTACGGCCCGTCATTTTCAAGGAGTTGCAGCGGCCCGTCACTTCAGCGACTCCCACAACTCACTCGCCGCCGGCTCCTTGGCCACCACCCGGTTCGGGTCCGACGGTGCTGTGACGTTCGGCATCGTCACCGTCGTCACCGCGTCCGCCGACAGGCCCTTCAGGCTCTGGCCGAGGCTGATCAGTTCGCTCAGGGAGTCGAGGCCGGTGTCGGTGGTGAGGCTGTCGGTGACCGCGTCGGTGACCTCGTAGAGCTTGGTGGGGTCGGTGAGGAGGTCGTTGGTGGAGATCTGGGTCAACAGGGCCTTCACCAGCATCTGTTGGAGGCCTATTCGGCCGAGATCGCTGCCGTCGCCTATGCCGTGCCGGGTGCGGGCGAGGGCGAGGGCCTGCGTGCCGTTGAGGTGGTGGGTGCCCTTCTTGAGGTGCAGGTGGCTGTCGTCGTCGTCGATGTCCTGGGTGGTGGTGACCGTGACTCCGCCGAGCGCGTTGACCAGCTTCGCGAAGCCCGCGAAGTCGATCTCTATGTAGTGGTCCATGCGGACGTCCGTGATCGACTCGACCGTCTTGACCGCGCACACCGGACCGCCCACCGAGTACGCGGTGTTGAACATCGCGTTGTACGCCACCGACGTGGAACCGCCCGACGACAGCGGGCAGGACGGGCGGGTGACGAGGGTGTCGCGCGGGATGCTGACGATCGTGGCCTTCTTACGGCCCGCGTCGATGTGCACGACCATCGCCGTGTCGGAGCGGGCGCCGGAGCTGCTGCCGCCGCCGAGCGCCTTGTTCTCCTTGCCGCTGCGCGAGTCGGAGCCGAGGACCAGGATGTTCAGGGAGCCGGTCGGCACGGGGGTGGCGGACGCGGACGCGGCGGCGGAAGGAGTGGTCACCGCCTTCGCGGGACGGTTCGCGCCGAGCGCGCTGTCGATGTCGACGCTCTTGATGTTGTTGTTGAGGTGCCAGTAGGCCCAGCCGGCCGTGGCGACGCCCAGGACGAGGGCGCCTGCCAGAGTGAGGCCGGCGATCTTCAGCACTCTCGACCGCCGGCCCACGCGTCTGTCCTCGTCAACGTTCTCTGTGTCCGTCACGGGGAGGAACGTAAGTCCGAATTATTAGGAGAAAGTTAGGGGAGACGTCCTGAGACGGTTTTCTACGGAAAATTTCACGGTTCTCAGTCCCGTCTCACTCCCCCGAGCTCTCCCGTCTCCCCCTCC
>NZ_JBLTJC010000774.1:0-1537 GCF_048158785.1 Streptomyces colwelliae
CCGCACGGTCGAGGGGCTCGCGGCCCGCTTCACCGAGCGCAGCAAGGCGGTGCTCGTCCTCAACACACTGCCGTTGCCCGCGTCCCTGACGGCGCTGAGCACCGACCAGAGCGCACGGGCCCGGCTGTGACGGCCGGCGGGAGCGGGATTGGGGCACATGACGAGGACCGTGCCAGGCAACACGCGGCGAAAGATGCCGGAGCGGCCTGTGCGTCCTCCGACTGGCCCAACCGGAGCGAACGGGCATGCGAACGAACGGTCTTGCGTTCTATGCCTGCTCGCCGGTTCGGGTGATTTACGGCAAGGTTCACGAAGGGCGTGCCGGCAGATCAGGGACCTTGCGCACCGGGCGGGGTGTGGTCGTCACAGAGGGGGGCCAGCAGGTGCTCGATGGGTACGTCGAAGGCGTGGGCGAGGGCGTGCCAGGTGGTGACGCTGCCGGTGGTGCGGCCGTGTTCGAGGTCGATGAGGGTGCGGCGGGCCAGGCCACTACGGCCTGCGAGTTCGTCGAAGGTCCAGCCGCGTTCGCCCCGCAGGCGCGCCAGCGTTACGCGCAGCGCGGTGAGGTCGGGGTCGGGCGGCAAGATCGTCACTCCACCATCCGACGGTGCAGGACCCTGCCCTGTCAGTGCAGACCTCTGCACTATCTGGCGAGGTGGGAGTGACGTACACGGTGCAGAGATCTGCACTACCGTGCGTGCGTTCCGGCCTCCAACGGCCGGACGGCCACCGCGGCACGGACAGAGAGGAGGACGACCAGCAGATGAGGCTTGCCCGTGCGCATGCCGCAGTGCGGCGCATCTGGACCGTGGAGCTGCGTCCGCAAGCAGGCGGCCCCACGCTCGTCTGCCCCACCTGCACCGCCCACACTTCTCCCCTCGCTGCCTCCTCCGCGCTGGCACATCTGGCCTGCCACGCCCGCGCCGACGCGCTGCCGGTGTATCTGCGCAGCTGCCAGTGCCGGGCACAGGGATGTGCGTGGCATCCGCGTCACCGCTGATGCGCCGGGCCAGTACGTCTTGCCCTCACCCGTGACCGCGGCGGCCGCACCTGGCGGCTGGCCGACGCCTGCACGGCCTGCGCGGGGGCAACCAGCCACACCGCCGTGGTGCCGGACACGCTGCTCGGCTCCGCCTTGCCGCAGTCTTCCGCCGGCCCGCCGAAGCCCGCCCGCACCGGGTTCCGCCCGGGGCCCGACGAGCAGGTACGCGTGCGGGAGATGCTCACCTACCTCGGCGCCGCGCTGCCCCGCTTCACCTCCCCCGCCGCCCGGCTACTGGGCCTGCAGTGCGCCCTGCGCACCGATACCCGCGGCTATGTCCGACTACAGGCCGGGCTGTTGCGCGGCATGCGCCTGCGCGGGCACCGGGACCTGTGGCAGGAACTGGCCCACGCCGGCTGGCTGGAGCCGCCGGATGCCAGGTCTGCTGCTCCCGTGCAGCTGCGGCTGCTCGATGCCGCAGTCCTGGACCAGGCACCCGGCCGCCGCGCCCGCCGGCGCGCCGCTCACTGGGCGCTGCACCCCGCCCCGCTGCCC
>NZ_JBLTJC010000775.1:0-1531 GCF_048158785.1 Streptomyces colwelliae
GTGGGGTGGGGGGGGTCGGTACCGCCCCCGCCCGGTGACGTTTCGCGTTGGCCGAGCGCTGGGTGAGTACCGGGTTCGGAACGACACGGGCCGAGGGCGACCGCCCGCCGGATGTCGACACCGCACCCCGTCCCCCTGACCTCTCTCCGTACCGCTTGTGACTCCCCCCCCTGTGAGCGGTGCGGAGAGGGACGGGGTGGCCGGAATCCGCCCACTGCGCGGGTTCCGGCCGCCCCACACGCGCCACGTACCAACGGCAGGCGTGCAGTTGGACGCGGCGCGGGCGAAATCACCACGTACGCCGGTCCGCCGGGTCGCGTAATGCTTCGGCGCCCCCGTGCGCTCCTTCTGGCATGAGTACGTACCTCCGACTGCGAGCGGTGCCGCCCCCGGCACTGCGCAACAGCGCGACCTGGCTTGAACGACTGTTCGGGGACAGCTCGGCGACCGTCCGGCACCGGCTCGGCCGGCACCACGAGGAGGTGCTGGACAAGCGTTATCTGGACCAGGAGCGGATCTACGCCGGTGCTCTCTCGCACCGTGCCGAGGACCGGCCGCGGACCCAGGTGGTGCTCGGTGGCCGCCCGGTGTTCCGCCCCGACCCGCACAAGCCGCCGTTTCTCGTGCTGACGGCGGCCCAGGTCCGCCGGGTTGCCGGTTTCCTGGCGACGGCCGACTTCGACGCGCTCTGGGACGTCGCCCGCGACGAACTGGTGCCGCGCTACGGCGGAGTGACCGCGGAGCCCGAGACCCGGGGTGCGTTCGCGGCCGCGCACCAGGAGCTGAAGGCGTTCTACACGCAGACGGCCGAGCACGGAGACGCGGTGGTGAAGTGGCTGCCGGCCTGAGACACGCGAAGGGTCTGGGCCGGAAACCTGAGGCCGACAGTCAACTTCTTGTTCGGCTTGCACATTTAGGCCCCATTGATCCGTTATGCGAAACCGAGGTGTAACACTTCCGGCCGCGTTCGCTCTGTCCATGCGGGCGACCGTGTCGGTCGGATCAGGACAGGGGGCACGACTCGTGCAGTGGACGGACGAAAGCGGCGGGGCGTACGGCGAGGATCCGTATGGGGGCGCCGGGTACGCGTATGCCTACGGCCACGAGTACGACGGCGGCGCGATGGCCGACACGGAGTCGCCGACCTGGGACCCCGTCACGACGGAGTGGGACTCTCCCCACGGTGACGTCCTCACCGTGCCGCTCCCGGAGGCCGACCCGTCGGAGCTTCCCGTACCAGGACCGAACGCGTTGACGAGAGCGCCGGTGTTCGTCGATTCCTCGGGGCGCCGCCGACGCCGCGTGCTCCGCGCCGCCCGGCTCCTGGTGATCCCCGCCGGCGGCTATGTCGCCCTGCTGATCAGCTCCGCGCTGGGCGGCCCCACCATCAGCGCTCCGTTCGTGCCGCAGCCGCACTCCACGCACCCTGCCACGGGCCCGCGGACGTCCACACCTCACCCAGTCACCAAGCCACCCAGTCACCAACTCGCCCACCAGAGAGGGCACTTCGATGAAAACCTCCGTGCAGGCC
>NZ_JBLTJC010000776.1:0-1514 GCF_048158785.1 Streptomyces colwelliae
CTTCACGCCAGGAGGGGTGGGCTCGGCCCGGTGGGCAGGCCACCGCCTCCTTAGGAACCGCTCAGCCCAACGAGCCCGCCACTGTGCTCAGGAACCGCTCAGCCCAACGAACCCGCCACCGCGCCCAGGAACCGCTCCCCCAGCAGCCCGCCCCCTACGGAGTGGCCCGCTCAGCCCACCGTGTCCGACACCGTGATCGCGCTCACCGGGCAGGCCCGTGCCGCCTCCTTGAGCATGGGGTCGTCGGTGTCCTCCTTGCCCGGCAGCACCGTGCTGTAGCCGTCGTCGTCCTGGGTGAAGACGCTCGGGGCGGCCAGGGCGCACTGGCCCGCCCCGATGCAGATGTCCTTGTCGATGTGGATTTCCGTGTGCATGGAACGCAGCCTCTTACCAGGTCACGGGGAGTTCCAGCATCCCCTGGATCGTGTCGCCGGGTTTGAAGGGGATCTCCTCCGCGGGGACGGCCAGGCTCAGCGTGGGCAGCCGGTCGAAGAGGCTGTGCAGGGCGATCTCCAGTTCGGCGCGGGCGAGGTTCTGGCCGAGGCACTGGTGGATGCCGAAGCCGAACGAGACGTGGTGGCGGGTGGGCCGGTGCCAATCCAGGGTGTCCGGGGCGGTGTAGACGTCCTCGTCGCGGTTGATGACCGCGGCCGAGAAGACCACGCCCTCACCGGCCCGGATCGTCGTGCCGTCCACCTCGATGTCCTCGAGGGCCTGCCGCATCAGCCCGTCCACGATGGAGAGCGACCGCATCAGTTCCTCGACCGCGTCGGGCAACAGCCCTGGATCGTCCCGGAGTTCGGCGAGCCGCTCGGGGTGGAGCAGCAGCGTGTAGGTGCCCAGGGAGATCATGTTGGCGGTCGTCTCGTGGCCCGCGACGAGGAGGATGATCGCGAGGGAGATCAACTCCGCGCGGTCCAGCGCCCCTTCGTTCAGCTGGTCGCGGACGAGGTCGTCCAGCACGCCCTCGCCCGGATCCCGCTGTTTGCGGTCGATCAACTCGCCCAGATACGCCTCCAGTTGATCGCGGGCGTCCTGGCTGTCCTCGGCCTTCGGGCCACGCAGCAGGCGCCGGGACTGGGCCTCGAAGAACTCGTGGTCGGCGTACGGGACGCCGAGCAGCGAGCAGATCACCATCGAGGGAACGGGCAGCGCGAACGCGGACACCAGGTCGGCGGTCGGGCCCTGGGCGATCATCGCGTCGAGCAGTTCGTCGACGATCCGCTGGATGTCGGGCCGCATCGCCGTGGCGCGCTTGACGGTGAAGGCGGGGATCATCATCCGCCGCTTGGTGCGGTGCTTGGGGTCGTTCTCGCCGAGCAGGGCGACCTTGCGGTTCCGGACCGCCGCGAACCGTTCGTTGGTCGCGGGGAAATCGGGCGCGGTGCGGTCGGAGGACAGGCGCTGGTCGGCCAGCAACGCGCGGGCGGCGGCGTGCCCGGTGACGAGCCATGCCGTGCGGCCGTCGTAGAGCGTGATGCGGGTCAGTGGGCGGGCGCTGCGGAGGGGGTCGT
>NZ_JBLTJC010000778.1:0-1504 GCF_048158785.1 Streptomyces colwelliae
TCCGGGCGGGGAGTTGGGGAGACGAGGTGTCGGGGCCGCCGGGCCCGGAGGGGACCTTCGTCACGGCCGGGCCCGGGTGCTGCGGTGCTGTGGTCATCGGCGGTCGCCGCCGCTCATTTCTCGGTGACCTGGTTGTTCGTGGCCGACTTGAGCTCGTCGTCGTACGAACTCGCCGCCTTGTCCACCGACATGTCGCCCGTCGTCACGCCCTCCATCGCCTCCTGGATGGCGGTGGAGACCTTCGGGTACGCCGGGTAGGCGGGGCGGTAGTGCGTGCTCGCCACCAGGTCCGTGAAGAACTTGATGCCGGGCTGGGCGGTCGCGTAGGCGGGGTCGGCGGCGACGTCCTTCCGTACGGAGATACCGGAGTTGGCGATGTACCACTTCTCCGCGTTCGCCTTCGTCTGCATCGTCTTGATGAAGTCGAAGGCCAGGTCGGGGTTGCCGGCCTTGGAGGGGATCGCCCAGGTCCAGCCGCCGGACATGCTCACCTTGCCGGGCGCCTGGCCCTGCTGCGTGGGCATGTACGCGAGGCCCAACTCCTTTGACCAGTCCGGCCATTCATGCCCGCTGCCCTTCAACCAGGCCTGGGGCAGCCAGGATCCGTCGAGCGCGATGCCGAGTTTGCCCTTGGGGAGCAGTTCACCGGCCACGTAGGTCTGGATGTTGGGGTCGAGGGCGTCGGACACGTCCGGGCCGAGCTTCTCCTTGTAGACCGTGTGGACGAAGGAGAGCGCGTCCTTGAAACCCTGGCCGCCGGCGATCCACTTCTTCGTCGACTTGTCGTAAAGGGGGTCCGTGGAGCCGTCGTTGGTGCCGTAGAGCAGCATCTCGAAGCCCTGCATGGTGGCGGCCTCGCCGGCCGGCTTCCCCGTGTAGACGTTGAGTGGGGTGACGCCGGGAACCTTCTGCTTGATCGTGCGGGCCGCGGCGAGCACGTCGGCCCACGTCTTCGGCTGCCAATTCGCGGGCAGACCGGCCTTCTTGAAGATCCCCTTGTCGAACCAGAGGCCTCGCGTGTCCGTGCCGTCCGGGACGCCGTACGTCTTGCCGTCCTCGGCCTTCGCCGCCGACTTCGCCGTGTCGATGAACTGGTTCCAGTCCGGCCACTTGTCGAGGTAGGCGTCGAGGGGCTTCAAGTACCCGGACGTGATGTCGCTGTTGATGAGGAACGTGTCCTCGTAGACCAGGTCGGGGGCCGTCTTCGGCGAGCGGAGCATCTGCTGGAGCTTGGTGTAGTACTCCGAGTCCGGGGCCTTGATCGGGACGAGCTCGACCTTCTTGCCGGGGTACTGCTTCTCGAACTGCTTCTTCATGTCGGCGAGGTAGGTGTCCATCACCTTGATGGAGTTGTCCGTCGACTGCTTGAAGGAGATCTTGACGGTGTCTGGGCTGCTGCCGGAACCGCTGCCGCAGGCGGTGAGGGTGGTTGCGGCGAGGGAGAGAGCGGCGAGAGCAACTAGGGGTGTGAGTACGGCAGTTCGGTGGGGGCGGGCGGCGGTGG
>NZ_JBLTJC010000779.1:0-1500 GCF_048158785.1 Streptomyces colwelliae
CGGCATGGACGAGCAGTCCTTGACGGCGGCGGCCCTCCGCGCGGGCGTCTCCATCACCCCCGGCCGCCCCTACTTCAGCGCCGAACCCCCGGCCGCCCACATCCGGTTGAGCTTCGCGGCGGTCGCGGGGACGGGGGAGATCGCGGAGGGGGTACGACGGCTCCGGGCGGCCTGTGACGAGGTGCTCTGACGCGGAGGAGTACAGCTGCCGTCCCGGGCGTGGGCGGCTCGCGCGGGGCCTCGGCACCAACGCCCGGGCCGTCGGCCAAAACCGCTCGACACCCCACCCCCTGACCTGCGATTCTCCCGCCATGACCGACATCCCGAGCCTCCCCGACGGCTATGAGTTCTCCGCCGACCCCGCCCGCGTCGACATCGACCGCACCCACCGCTGGCTCTCCACCGACGCCTACTGGGCGATGGACCGGCCGCGCGAGAAGCACGAGCGCGCGGTCGCGTCCTCGCTGAACTTCGGGGTGTACGACACGGCTTCGGGGGAGCAGGTGGCGTACGCGCGCGTGGTCACCGACCAGGCCGCGTTCGCGTGGCTGTGCGATGTGTACGTGGACCCGTCGGTGCGCGGCAAGGGCGTCGGCACGGCGTTCGTCGGCGCCGTACGGGAGGAGCTGCGGCCGTTCGGACTGCGGCGGATCCTGCTCGCCACGCACGACGCCCACGGGGTGTACGAGAAGCTCGGGTTCAAGCCGCTGGAGCGGCCCGACCAGTGGATGGCCCTCATTTTCGAGTGAGTTGTCCGCCTGGTCCCGACCTCGAAGTAAGGTTTCGCCCACCCTGGGTAACTCTCATCCGGCACCCCTTGACCTGCGTACTTCGGCGGGATCACGATCGCCGCATGCAACTTCGGGTCACGTTCGTCGCCGCCGCGCGCAGCTCCCCGCTGCTCGCGGAGCGCTTCGAGGACGACCGCCCGCTGGACCAGGCGGGATGGGACGAGGTGCAGCGCGCCGCCCCGGTTCTGCTGCCGCTGGCGGCGGCGGAGCTGCGCTACTGTTCGCCGACCCCGCGCAGCCGGACCACCGGCGACGGTCTCGGCTACACCCCGCTGGTGCAACTCGCCCTGCGGGACTGCGACATGGGCCGCTGGCGCGGGCTGACCCTCGGCGAGGCGATGGCCCGCGAACCGGCTCTGGTGGACGCCTGGCTCGCCGACCCGCGCTCCACCCCGCACGGCGGCGAGTCCCTGCTGGCCTTCATCTCCCGCGTGGGCGGCTGGCTGGACACCCGGCCCATCGAGGACGGCGGCCGGATAGTCGCCGTGGCCGAACCCTCCGTGATCCGCGCCGCGTTGGTCTACGCCCTCAAGGCACCCCCGTCGACCTACTGGAACTTCGACGTACGCCCACTGTCGACCACGACGGTCACGGGGCATGCGGGGCGCTGGAACCTGCGGTTCGACGGGGCGGCGGTTCAGTCGAGGCGGGGGTAGCATCGCCCGAATCCGCCGGCACTCAACCCACGCGCGCATACTCCGTACTGAGC
>NZ_JBLTJC010000780.1:0-1470 GCF_048158785.1 Streptomyces colwelliae
CCTCGGCGGTGAAAGGGAGTGCTTGGGGGAAGCGTTCGGGGACGTATGCCGTGCGGCGCCGACCTGGTCATCCCCGACCTCCGCGGCGGCTTCTCGTACCTCATCGCGGCGCTCCTCTGGGAGGCGTCGTACGGCGACCTAGGGCCCGCTCAACAACCTGGACCCCGGTGAACTCGACCCCACCGACGATCAACGCGGGCTCCTGAGGATCCACCGGCGAGAACGCCACAAACCGATCCCCCTGACCCGGCACCTCAACGGCATAGTCGGCAAACCCGGCCGGAGCCTGCGGAAACCGCCCCCCGAGCGGCCGCAACGCAAGGGCAACCCGCTCCCCACCGCACGCCCGAGCCGCGTCCAGGGACTCCGGCCCACTCACCACCACATCGGCGACGCCAGGATCGCCCCCCACGTCCGCGACGACTCCCACGGACGAACACGCCAGCAACCACACCGCCGTCTGCCAGTGCGCCGGCAACAGCACCGCGACCCGATCACCGGGCCCCGCCCCGAGATCTCCCTGAAGCAGATTCGCGGTCTTGGCCACCCAATTGGCGAAGGTGGCCACGGACAATTCGACACGTTCCCCCGTGGCGTCGTCGTAGAAGGTCACGAGGGGACGGCCGGGATCCGCGGCGAGCGCGGAACGCAGCAGGTCGGCAGGGGTGCGATCGGTGGCGTTCACCCGCGCAAGCGTACGCGGACGCCCACCGCCGCACGCCCCCGCGCGGGCGCTCCGGACCACCGGTTCGGACGAACGGCAGCCGACGGTCCGTCAATTCCCGGATAGACAGATATGTATGACTATGTCCAGGATCAGGGGCATGCGTGGATTCCTTGCTTCCTCGATCGGCGTCACCTGCGCGGCCGCACTGGCCCTCCCGCTCACCCTGCCCGCCGCTGCGGCACCGGCACCGGCACCGGCGGCGCAGCCGGCGAGCGGCGCGAGACCCGCGTCGACGACCGCCGCACCGGACCTCCCCGGCAGCACCCAGTCGCTGCCCCTCAGCCCCCGTACCCGCGACCGCACCCTGGGCGCGGCCCCCGAACAGGGCCTCACCCGCGACGACGTCCACCGCTTCTCCCTCGTCGGCGTCACCTGGACCGACCCCGACACCGAACTGCGCGGCCAGGTCCAGGTCCGCACCCGGGCCACCGGCACCGGCGAGTGGTCCGGCTGGCAGGACATCGACACCCACAACGAGGACCACGGCGCCGACCCCGGCACCGCCGAACGCGACTCGGGCCACGTCCACGGCTCCACGGCCCCGCTGTGGGTGGGCGACTCGGACGGAGTGGACGTACGAGTAAGAGCGAACACGGCGGCGACACGGGTCGTAGGAAACAACGACGAACAGTCGTCCCCGCTCCCCACCGGCCTGCACCTGGAACTCGTGGACCCGGGCGCGGCGGAAGCCCCGCTCGCGGGCGCCCGCCCCGCGGCCGCCAACCGCACCGCCTGTCTCTTAT
>NZ_JBLTJC010000781.1:0-1468 GCF_048158785.1 Streptomyces colwelliae
CGGCGTGTGGACCGAGGCTGGCGGAGACAGTTCGCCGGTCTGCGCGGTGGTCGGCTCCGGATGCGGCGACGCGCAGTCGTACGACCTTGTCGACTGCGTCTATCCGCACATCCCGGCCGGCGGAGACAGCCCGGCCGCCGCAGCCATCGCCGCAGCCCAGCAGACGGGCTACTTCCACCAGCCCCGGCCCGTCCTGTTCTGACCCGCAGCGCGCCAGGGCCCCGAACGGGGCCTCGTGGAGTGAGGCACCGCCTATGCGCGGGCATGTCCCGGTGACGTGCCCGCGCCATCAGGCCGCGCAGGCTGGCGAAGCACCCGGAACCTAGACCTCCCCCGAGGTCATGTCGTCACGAAGTCGCAGGAAGCGCACGGGGTGCCGGTACGTTCCCAGGTCCACAGCGGTATCGACATCGATCTCGGCGACGAGGTCGGGTACGACGGTCTGGAAGATGAGCGGCTCGGAGGCGCCCCACCCGGCGGAGAAGCGACGGCCGTGCCAGGGGTGCTCCTGCCCGGCGGGGCGCAGTGCGACGCCCAGTTTGGCTGACGCGGGCCGGGACAGCGGTGTGGAGCGGGCGATCAGCTGGAGCCGGCCGGCGGGGTCGAGACGGCCGAACAGGAGGCTCTTCGGAGCGTGAACGGTTCCGGTGACCGCTCCGATGATCCCCTCCGCCGTCGTGCGCGTCCGCAGCTTCTGCCACCCGCGCTCTCCGGGCCGGTACCGGGAGCCCGGATCCTTGATCATGACGCCCTCGACGCCCACCGTGCCCCAGGCCGGGTCCAGCCAGGACAACGCGGTCTCCCGGTCTGAGGTCTGCGGGCACAGGGCCCAGGGGGCGGCCAGTCGGCGCGAGGTGAAGAGGTCCTCGAGCGCGGCCCTGCGCCGGTGAAGGGGTTCGCCCAGGAGGACGGTTCCGGCGACTTCCAGGAGGTCGAAGACGATCAAGTGGGCGGGTTCCTGGCGGGCGGCGTGCTCCGCGGTGGCTCCCCGGCGGCGGGCTCGCCGCTGAAGGGCGGAGAAATCGAGCCCGTGCTCGCTCCACACCACCAGCTCCGCGTCCAGGACCGCCTCCACACCCAGGGCGGCCGCGGCCCGGACGATCTCCGGGAACGCTAGCCCGAGGTCCGCGCCACGCCGGGACTGGATGTAGGGCGTCGGGCGGGCGAAGACGAGGGCTCGGTAACCGTCCGCCTTCTGTTCGAACAGCGGCGGCCTTGATCCGGCGCGCGGCAGCGCGGTCACGGAGCGGGCCAGCATGGGCTCGACGGGCGGCGAGAGGTGCACCCTCCACTCCTACGCGATCCGCCCCACGCCCGCCCTTCGGCTGGCGGCCGGGACTCGGTGCCGATACGGCCGGATGCGCCTGCTGCTGGCTCAGGCGTGGCTGAGGATGACCAGCAGCGCGGTGCCCTCGGCGAGCACCTGGACGGTGAGCGCCGCCTGCCGCATCCGTACGGCCGGCGCGGC
>NZ_JBLTJC010000782.1:0-1455 GCF_048158785.1 Streptomyces colwelliae
GGGTGGGGCCGGGACGGTCCACATCCACTCGCGGAGCTTGTCGCGTTCGTGGGTGAGTTCGTGGATGTCGGTCTCGGCGTACTCGAACTCCGGGGACCAGAACAGCGCGTCGAAAGGACAGACCTCGATGCAGATACCGCAGTACATGCACAGGGAGAAGTCGATGGCGAAGCGGTCGAGGACGTTGCGGCTGCGCTCACGGCCACCGGGGACCGCCGCCGGGACCGTCTCCTTGTGGGAGTCGATGTAGATGCACCAGTCGGGGCACTCACGGGCGCAGAGCATGCAGACCGTGCAGTTCTCCTCGAACAGGCCGATGACTCCGCGGGTGCGGGGCGGGAGGTCGGGCTGGGTGTCCGGGTACTGCTCGGTGACGGTCTTCTTCGTCATCGTGCGCAGGGTGACGGCCAGGCCCTTGGCCAGGCCGGAGCCGGGAATCGGGGCCACTACAGGAACACCACCTTCACGACGCCGGTGAGGGCGATCTGAGCGAGGGAGAGAGGGACGAGGAGGGTCCAGGAGAGCTTCTGGAGCTGGTCCTCGCGCAGGCGGGGATAGGTGACGCGGAGCCAGATGACGACGAAGGCGAGGATCGCGGTCTTCAGCAGGGTCCACACCCAGCCGAGGCCTTCCGCGCCCCACGGCCCGTGCCAGCCGCCCAGGAAGAGGACGGTGGTCAGGCCGCACAGAACGACGATTCCGGCGTACTCGGCGAGGAGGAAGAGGGCGAAGCGGAGACCGGTGTACTCGGTGTAGGCGCCGAAGATGATCTCGGAGTCGGCGACCGGCATGTCGAAGGGAGGGCGCTGGAGTTCGGCCAGGCCCGCCACGAAGAACACGATCGCGCCGACGATCTGCCAGGGCAGCCACCACCAGTGGAAGGCGTCGAGGATGCCGGGGAGGGAGACCGTGCCGGCTGCCATCGCCACGGAGGCGGCGGTGAGCAGCATGGGGAGTTCGTAGGCGAGGAGTTGCGCGGCGGTGCGGAGGCCGCCGAGGAGGGAGAACTTGTTGGCGGAGGCCCAGCCGGCCATGAGAGAGCCGAGGACGCTCACACCCATCACCGCGAGGACGAAGAAGATGCCCGCGTCCAGGACCTGGCCGACGGCGCCCTCGCTCGGGCCGATGGGGATGGCGAGGAGGACGAGCAGGTATGGGAGGAGGGCGACGGCGGGGGCGAGTTGGAAGATACGGCGGTCCGCGCCCGCCGGGACGATGTCTTCCTTCTGGGCGAACTTCACGCCGTCCGCAACGAGTTGGGCCCAGCCGTGGAAGCCGCCGGCGTACATCGGGCCGAGGCGGCCCTGCATGTGGGCCATCACCTTGTGCTCGGTCTGACCGACGATCAGGGGGAAGGTGAGGAAGACGACGAAGACGATCAGGAGTCGCAGGGCGACGTCGAGCACGTCGTTCACTGCGAGCCTCCTGCGGGGGTGTCGGGGGTTGGGCTTTCGG
>NZ_JBLTJC010000783.1:0-1449 GCF_048158785.1 Streptomyces colwelliae
CACCGCGAACACCCCCAGGACGGGGGCGTGGTGCCGGCCACCGCCCCCACGAACTGGCCGGACGCCTTCCGGACACTCGCGGCCGTCCTGCCCGCCGCACCCAGCATCGTGGTCCTCGACGAACTGCCCTGGCTCGCCGAGCAGGACCCCGTGTTCGACGGAGCGCTACAGACCGCGTGGGACCGGCTGCTGGCCGGACGCCCGGTGCTTCTGCTGCTGCTCGGCAGCGATCTGCACATGATGGAGCGATTCACGGCGTACGACCGCCCCTTCTACGGACGCGCCGACAGTCTCGTCCTCGGACCGCTCGATCCCGCCGAGACCGGAGACGTGCTGGGGCTGGACGCCGCAGACGCCATCGACGCCCATCTCGTCTCCGGCGGCCTGCCGGGCATCCTGCGTGCCTGGCCGCACGCGACACCGGCGCTCGACTTCATCAAGGACGAGTGCGCGGACCCCGCCTCGCCGCTCTTCGGGGTGCCGGAGGCGGCGCTCCTGGCCGAGTTCCCGGCACCCGACCAGACGCGCCGGGTCCTGGAGGCCGTGGGGAGTGGAGACCGTACGCACGCGAACATCGCCGCGACCGCGGGCAGTCAGAGCGGGGCGCTGCCCTCCGGCGTACTGTCCCCGCTGCTCAGACGCCTCACCGTGGAGAAGCGCGTGCTGGCCGTGGACCCGCCGCTGTCCACCAGCCCCGGCAAGCCCGCCCTCTATCGCGTGGCCGACAGCAACCTGCGGCTCTACCTGGCCGCGACCCGGTCCGCGCAGGAACTCTCCCGGCGCGGACGCCCCGAAGCCGCGTACCGGATCGTGGAGCGACGCTGGACGACCTGGCGGGGACGGGCCGTCGAGCCCCTGATCCGCGAGGCGCTGGAACTGGCCGCGGCCGCCTCCGAGGACTTCCCCTGGCCCGGCACGGAGGTCGTCGGCGGCTGGTGGAACCGGCGGTTCGCGCCGGAGATCGACCTGATCGGCGCGGACCGCGCCCCCGTGGCCGGGTCCGTGTACTTCGCCGGCTCGGTGAAGTGGCTCGCCTCGCCCTTCGACCAGCAGGACCTGACCGCCCTGCGGACCGGCGCCGCCGAGGTTCCCGGATTCGGTCCCGGCGGCACCGGCCTCGCGGTCGTGTCCCTCTCCGGCGTCACCCGCGCGGTGTCGGACAGCGCCGTCGACCTGGTGTGGGGGGCGAACGACGTGGTCGCGGCCTGGCGGCCGTAGCGACGACGTGCACTGCCGGAGCTACGACGGCGGGAGCTACGACTCCGTGGCGACTGCGGGAGCTACGACGCCGAAGCCGACGGCGAAGCGGAAGCCGACGGACCGGGCACCCCGTCGTCGATCTCCCGCAGATGGCGCTCCCAGTCCCGCACCAGCTTCGAGTCGACCTCCGACAGGAGAGACAGACGGCTGGTGTCCGTCACCTGCTCCCGCTCGAGGTCCTGCAGGTCC
>NZ_JBLTJC010000784.1:0-1441 GCF_048158785.1 Streptomyces colwelliae
GGATACGTCTCGGTCACCAACTCATCGAGCAGCAACCGCCCTTCGCGATACAGCTGGGCGTACAGGGCGATGTCCCGCTGCGGCCGCGACGACCCGTACCGGCACCCCAGGATCGACTTGTCCAAATACATGGACGAGACGAGGAAGGACGCCTCGGCCGTGGCCGGCGGCACCCCGAGCAGCACCGCCTGCCCATGCCGGTCGAGCAGATCCACGGCCTGCCGGATCAACTCCACCCGCCCCACGCACTCGAACGCGTGATCCGCCCCGTTCGGCAGAATCTCCCGCACACCCTCGGCAGACGTAAGGAAGTGAGTAGCCCCGAACTCCCGAGCCACAGCCTCCTTCCCGGGATTCGCATCCACCGCGACGATCGTCAACGCCCCCGCGATCCGGGCCCCTTGAAGAACATTGAGCCCGATCCCACCCGTCCCGATAACAACGACACTGTCCCCAAGACCGACCCGCGCCCGATTGAGAACAGCACCGACCCCGGTCAACACCCCACACCCGATGAGCGCGGCGGACGGCATCGGAATGTCCTTCGGAATCCGCACGGCCTGTACGGCCTTCACCACGGTCCGCTCGGCGAAGGCGGAGTTGGAAGCGAACTGGTACACGGACCGCCCGCCCCGCGTGAACGGCTTCCCCGGCCGCCCGATGGCCTGCCGGCACATGGTCGGCCGCCCCCGGTCGCACTCGGCGCAGGTCCCACAGTTGGCGAGCGTGGAAAGAGCCACATGATCCCCAGGCCCGACATGGGTGACGCCCACACCCACGGCCTCGACGACCCCCGCACCCTCATGTCCCAGCACCACAGGAACGGGGAAGGGTATGGTCCCGTCCACCACAGACAGATCGCTGTGGCACAACCCGGCCGCGGAGATCGCGACCAGCACTTCCCCGGGCCCCGGTTCCCGTACCTCCAGATCGTCCACGACCTCGATCTGCTTGCCGTCGAAGACCACACCGCGCATCAGACGACCCCCTTGGGTTCCCTGGGCAGACCGAGCACCCGCTCGGCGATGATCGTGCGCTGAACCTGGTCCGAGCCGCCGTAGATCGTGTCGGCCCGCGAAAAGAGGAACAGGTGCTGGAACACGTCGAGTTCGTACGACAGTGACGGCGTCCAGTCCACCGGCCCGACCGTCGCCGCGGCCCCCCGCACCTGCATCGCCAGCTCCCCGAGCCGCTGATGCCACCCGCCCCACAACAGCTTGGCCACGCTGGGGGCTCCCGCGTCCCCGGCCCGCCCGAGGGTCCGCAGGGCGTTCCACCGCATGGCCTTCAACTCGGCCCACTGCCGCACGAGTCGATCGCGTACGACGGGATCGCCAACGGCCCCCGAGGCAACGGCGGCCTCGACCACCCGCCCCAACTCACTCGCGAACCCGATCTGTTGGGCCAGAGTCGACACCCCCCGCTCGAACCCGAGCAGGCT
>NZ_JBLTJC010000785.1:0-1439 GCF_048158785.1 Streptomyces colwelliae
GGAGATGTGTATAAGAAGCAGGAGTTCGGGGAGGGGGCCCTGTTCTCCCGCCCGTAGGACGGTGTCCAGGAGGTGGACTCCGGCCGCGGCGACGGCGATACGGACCTGGCCGGGGGCGGGGGTGGGGTCGTCGACGGGTTCGTAGGTGAGGTTCTCGGCGGGTCCGAAGGCGTGGAGTCGTACGGCGTGCATGGGGCCCCCATGGTGGTGACGAGTTGCTTGTTGCTTGCCTGGGGTCCTCACTCTTCGACCTCAAGCGTGCTTGAGGTCAAGCGTTCGCCGGGTCGGTGCCGCGAGGGCCAGGGACACGGCGGTCAGGGCGCTGTTGAAGGACACCTCGGAGAGGACACCGGGTGCCGCGACCTGGTCGCCCGCGAGGTACACCCCGTCCCCGCGATCGATGGCCGGCCGGTCCCGCCAGCTGCTGCCGGGCAGGTCGACGGCTCCGGTACGAGCGCTCGCGACGCCGGTGCGCCGCCAGATCAGCCGTTCCCGCCAGCCCCGGAACCCCAGGTCGAGCAGCTCCTCGGCACGGGAGACTCCGTCGGCCTTCGTCTCGTACGGCGCGATCGGGATCTGTGCCTGGAGCAGTTGCTCTCCGGCCGGGGCGAGGGAGCGGTCCTGTGCGGTGAAGCGTTCGACCCAGCCCGGCTCGTCGAGGTCGGAGACGACGAAGGGGTCACCGCGCCGGGTGCGGATGGCCATGTCGACGAGGGCCGTACGTCCGCTCGTCCACGTCAGTGAGTCGTCGTCGAGGAGGCGGCGGGCGGCGTCGAGGGAGGTGGCGACGACGACGGGTGTGTCCGTGGGCAACGTGTCGACGCGGGACAGCGTCTCCACGCGTACGCCGAGCTGCCAGGCCCGGGCTGCCATCCGGTCGACGACGTTCGCCCAGCCGCCGAGCGGACAGCGTGCCTCGGCCGGCAGCCGCGCCGCGCGCCGTAGCCGTTCCTGCACGAAGGCGGCGGACAGCGCGCCGGGGTCGTGGTGGAAGAGGGCGACGGCGGAGTAGTGCGCGGCGGCCCGGGCGGCCTCCTCACCGGCGACATCGGTCGCCCAGGTCGTGAAGTCGACGTCCACGGGCGCCTGTTGGCGGACGGAACGGCGGAGGAGGTTGAGCATCGGGAGGGGCGGCGTGCGGCGCAGGGCGCCGTGGTGACGCAGCCGGAAACGGGCCGCCGCCGACACCGGAATCGGGGCGAGCGGCCCGAGCAGCCCGCGCTCCCGGAGCCAGGTCCAGTGCGGGCCGCGGCTGTAGAGGACGTGCGGTCCGTCGTTCGTCCGGTACGGCCCCTCGGCGGTCCGTGCGCGCCCGCCGAGGGTGTGGTGCGCCTCGTACACGGTGACCTCGGCACCCGCCTCGGCCGCGGCGATCGCGGCGGTGAGCCCGGCGAGGCCGCCGCCGATGACGGTGATGGGGGCAGTGACGGGGGAGGGGG
>NZ_JBLTJC010000786.1:0-1436 GCF_048158785.1 Streptomyces colwelliae
CGCCGCGACCCCGCCACCGCCCGCCGCGCCACGGCCGCCAAGCTGCGCGGTGCCCTGCTCGTCGAGCGGCTCATCGCCGAGCACGACCCCGACTACGCGGCCTACTGCTCGTCGATGGCGGCACAGTACGGCGGAGTCGGACAGTTCGACTACGCGGCCGCCAACGCCTGCCTCGACGCCTACGCCCACCACGCGCCCCCCGGCGACAACGCCACCACCGTCCGTATGAGCATCGGTTGGGACGCCTGGCGGGACGTAGGCATGGCTCAGCACGCCCTGACCACCGACGCCCGCCACCAGGAACACCTGAAGGTGGCGCTCACCCCCGAGGACGGTGCGGCCGTCTTCGAACGAGCCCTGCACCTACAGCTGCCGCACCTGATGGTCAACACCACGCCCTTGGCGGAGGCTCGCTTCTTCTACGAGCCGGACCGCGATTCCCGACACGAGCCGGCGCCTTCCACGCAACCCGCACCGGGCGACCCCACGGCCGAACTCACCGAGATCCTGGTCGACTTGCTCGGCGTGGACACCGTCGACCCGGAGGCCGCGCTGTACGACCTCGGCGCCGACTCGCTCACCCTGCTGGAACTCATCGACGAGGTGAAGCGCCGCCACGGCACCGACATCGACCTGTCCCGGCTCAGTCACCGGGTGAGCCTCACCGAGATCCTCGGCCACCTCGACGCCGGCACGCGCGCGTCCGCCGCCGCGGTGGACGTAGAGGTCGATGTCGAGGTGTGGCAGCGCGGACCCGGCCCGGATGTCCTGTGCCTGGTCCATCCAGTGGGCGGCGACATCCAGGCCTACCGGCCCCTTGTGGCGGCCCTACCCGACGAGTTGACCGTCTGCCTCATCGCCGACCCGAAACTGCGCGACCCGGCGCAGCCCGCCCGCTCGATAGCCGACCGTGCCGCGCGCTACCTGGAAGCAGTCCGGGCCGGGTTTCCGGAACCCAACTACCGCCTGAGCCTCGCAGGTTGGTCGTTCGGTGCCTGGACCGCCCTGTCCATGGCGGCACTTGCCGAGGCCGACGGCCGACCTGTCGACGCCGTCCACCTCCTCGATCCGCCGCCACCCGGCGCCGGACAACGGCTCGCCGCCTACGACGAACGACAGGTGGACGCCGTATTCGCCCGCGAGTTGAGCGGCAACAGCAACAGCAACAGCAATGGAAATGGCAGCGGCGGCGAACGGTTGTCGGAGTCCGGTCGCGCCTACGCCGAGCGCCTCGCGCAGTGCTGCCGGACCAATCTCGCGGCCATGGCCGAACACCGGTTGCCGCGACTGCACCGGACACCCGCCGAGGTGTGGCTCGCCCAACGTCCCGTAGAGGAAGGGGTGTTGGCCCCGGAACCGACCGCCCCCGACGCGTGGGACGCCCATCTGCCCCGCCCCTTCCGCCTCCACCACGTCGACGCCACCCACTACGAACT
>NZ_JBLTJC010000787.1:0-1432 GCF_048158785.1 Streptomyces colwelliae
GATGGTGTCCCGCCGAGTGGTGTAGTCACTGGTCGAGCTGATTCGGTTTCTGCTGTGGTGGAAGCTGGGGATCGTCCTCGGTCGGTTGCGTCGTGAGGAGTTCGGCCATGGAGGCTTCGGAGAGGTAGCGGCGGTCGAAGACCTGCCATTCGTCGTGGAGTTCGGCCAGGACCGCGGCGGCGAGCCGGTCGAGGGCGGCGGGGTTGGGGAAGACCTGGACGACGTCGGCCCGCCGTTTGATCTCCCGGTTCAGCCGTTCCAGCGGGTTGGTCGACCAGATCTTCTTCCAGTGCGCGGGCGGGAAGTCGGCGAACGCGGTGATGTCTCCTGCGGCGTCCAACAGCATTGCCTTGACCTGCGGGAACTGTCGTCCGAGCATGTCGGCCACCACGTTCAGTTGGGTGCGGACGGCCTCGCCGGTGGTCTGCGCGAAGATGGTGCGGATGGTCGCGGCGACCATCTCTCCTGAACCCTTCTCGATCACGCTGAAGACGTCTCGCACGAAGTGAACTCGGCATCGTTGCCAGGCCGAGCCGAGGAAGACGGTGCGGATCGCGGCCACCAGGCCGCTGTGGCTGTCGGAGATGACCAGCTGGACGTTTTCCAGACCGCGGGCCCGTAAGGAACGCAGGAACTTCGTCCAGAACGGCTTCGACTCGCTGTCGCCGACCATCAGTCCGAGGATCTCGCGGTGGCCGGTCACGGAGATGCCGGTGCCGATGACCACGGCCTGGGACACGATCCGGTGGTTGACCCGGGCCTTGCAGTAGGTCGCGTCCAGGAAGACGTAAGGGAAGACGGTGTGGTCCAGCGGCCGTTCCTTGAACGCTTCGAGTTCGGCGTCGAGTTCGCCGCAGATCCGCGACACCTGCGACTTCGAGATGCCGCTGTCCGCACCGAGTGCTTTGACCAGGTCGTCGACCGAGCGGGTCGAGACGCCGTGCACGTATGCCTCCATCACCACGGCGAACAGGGCCCGGTCGATGCGCCGGCGGCGTTCGAGCAGGGAGGGGAAGAACGACCCGGTGCGCACCTTGGGGATCTTCAGGTCCAGGTCGCCGGCCTGCGTGGTCAGCAGCCGGTCACGGTGACCGTTGCGCCACGTAGTGCGCTCGCTTGAATGCTCGCCCGGGGCGGCACCGATGGTCTCGGTCGCTTCGGCCTCGATGAGTTCCTGCAGGATGCGCTCGCACAGCATCCTGATCGTCTCAACTCCGTCGGCCGTACGTAGTGACTCCAGCAGCCGCATCAGGTCAGACTGGGACAAGGCCATCGTGCACTCCTCCGGTTGAACTGCCCGTTCACCACGGAGACTTGCGCGATGGCCTGCCCTTGTTCAGGGAGCAGGCACCGCCAGCAGATGCACGCCCCGGGCAGACACCCGCGCGTTCACGAACCTTGACCGGCTACACCACTTCGCGGGACACCATCG
>NZ_JBLTJC010000788.1:0-1427 GCF_048158785.1 Streptomyces colwelliae
CACCCACACACCGCACCCCGCAGGCACCCCATGGACAGATGATTGCGCGCGCATATAATGCATACACCTACAACCGCCGCACGCCGATTACCCCTGGGGGACCCATGACCCGCCGTTTCCTCTTCGTGCTGGGCAGCGCCCGCCTGGACGGCAACACCGAACTGCTCGCCCGCAGGGCCGCCGAACAGCTGCCCCCGGACGTGGAGCAGGAGTGGATACGCCTGGCCGACCACCCGCTCCCCGACTTCCTGGACATCCGGCACGACGGAATAGTCCGGCCAGTCCAGCCCACCGAGAACGACACCATCCGGCAGCTCCTGGACGCCACCCTCGCCGCGACGGACATCGTGATCGCCTCGCCGGTCTACTGGTACTCCCTGTCCGGCCTCACCAAGCGCTACCTGGACTACTGGTCCGACTGGCTGCGCGTCCCCGGCGCCGACTTCAGGGCGACGATGGCCGACCGCACCCTCTGGGGCGTCTCCGCCCTCGCCGACGACGAACCCGTGGTGGCCGACCCGCTGATCGGCACGCTCAACAACTCGGCCGCGTACATGAAGATGCGCTTCGGCGGAGTCCTCCTCGGCAACGGCAGCGCCCCCGGCGACGTACTGAAGGACACCGAGGCACTGACCCGAGCGAAGACGTTCTTCGCCCAGGACGCCCCGCTCGCCCGCTTCCCGCACGAGACCGGAGCCTGACCGGACGCCGAATCTCAGGCATGGACGAATCTCAGGCCGTGATGTCCTTCGCCGTGAACCGCGCCCACGCCGCCGACCCGAACACCGCCGCGTACAACGCCTGAAGGCCCAGGTTCTTCACCAGGTCGTCCCAGTACACCGGTTCGCGCATGAGGTCGGCGAAGGACAGCCAGTAGTGCGAGAAGAAGTACGGCTGGAGCGCGTGCAGTTGAGGAATCTGGTCAAGAATCTGCACGGTGATCAGCAGCCCCACGGTGGTAGCCATCGCCGCGATACCACTGCTGGTCATGGTCGAGATGAACAATCCCAGGGCGGCGATACCGACAAGCGACGCGGCAACGACCAACGCGATCAACAGCGCCCGCCCCAACCCCTCCGCGAAACTGATCTGCGTACCGGAAATGGTCGTCAGATCGCCCAGCGGAAAGAGCAACGCCCCCACCGTCAGCGCCGACAGCGCCACGACGAGCGTCGCCACCACACAGAACGTCATCACCGTCGCGTACTTGGTGAGAAGCAGCCGGGTACGGCCGGCCGGAGCGACCAGCAGATAGCGCAGCGTCCCCCCGCTGGCCTCGCCCGCGATCGAGTCGCCCGCGACGACCCCGATGGCCATCGGCAGAAAGAACGGAAGCGTGGCGGCCAGCGCCGTGAACACCAGGAACAGCCCGTTGTTGGTGATCTGCGCGATGAACGCGGGCCCAGGTCCTTTGTCCGAGACACGCT
>NZ_JBLTJC010000789.1:0-1426 GCF_048158785.1 Streptomyces colwelliae
GAAGGGGTCGGGGCCCAGGGCCATGACCTCGGCGCACCAGTTGCGGGCCTCGATGCGGACGTCGCGCATCTGCCAGTACCAGATCAGCGACAGGACGAGGCAGATCGCCTCCTGTTCGTCGCGCTCGGCGACGGCGTGCCGCAGGGCGGTGCGGAGGTTCTCGTACTCCAGCTCCAGCCGCCCCACGGCGGCGAGTTGGCCGGGGCCGCGCAGCAACGGGTCAGTGGTGCGGGCGAGTTCGCGGTAGTACGTCAGATGGGCGCGCTCGGCACGGGGGCGCCGGCCGGCCTCGTCGAGCCGCTCCCCCGCGTACTCGGCGACGGTCTCCAGGAGCCGGTAGCGCATCTCCCCGTCACCCGAAGGGGCGGCCACCACAAGGGACTTGTCGACGAGGGAGCCGAGCGTCTCGAACGCGACGGGCCCGCACACGGCCTCGGCGGCGTCGAGGTCGCAGCCGCCGGCGAAGACGGACAGGGTGGTCAGCACCTCCCGTTCGTCCGCGTCGAGGAGGTCCCAGGACCAGTCGACGACGGCCCGCAGGGTCTGCTGGCGGGGCAGCAGCGTACGGCTGCCCGAAGTGAGCAGCCGGAAGCGGTCGTCGAGCCGGTCGGCGATCTGACGCGGCGTCAACATCCGTAGCCGGGCGGCCGCAAGCTCGATGGCGAGGGGCAGTCCGTCGAGCCGCCGGCAGATCTCGGCGCAGGCCTCCGGGTCGTCCTCGACGCTGAACCCCGGCCGGGCGGCGGCACCCCGGTCGGCGAGCAGCCGTAGCGCGACGGGGTCGGGCAGGGGTTCCACCGGGCGCAGCAACTCGCCCGGTACGCCCAGGGGTTCACGGCTGGTGGCGAGGACGGTGAGTCCGGGGCAGCGCTCCAGCAGGGACTCCACGAGGCGGGCGGCGGCGTCCACGACGTGTTCGCAGTTGTCGAGGATCAGCAGCATCCGGCGGCTGCCGCAGTGCTCGGCGAGCCGCTCGACGGGGCTGTCGTGCCGCTCGCCGCCGGCGGCCCGGATCGCCTCGGCGCCGGCGCCGTACATCACGGTCTCGCGCGCGCCGACCGCGGTGAGCACGGCCTCCGGTACGGCGTCCGGGTCGTCGACGGGGGCGAGTTCGGCCAGCCACACCCCGTCCCGCGCCGCGTACCGCACGGCTTCGGCGGCCTCCTGCGACAGCCGTGTCTTCCCGGCCCCACCGGGCCCGAGCAGCGTCACCAGCCGGGCCGCCGCGAGATCACCCCGGATGACGTCGATGTCGGCCTCCCGGCCGACGAAGGAGGTGAGACGGGCGCGGAGGTTGCCGGCTTCCTCGTCTACACGGTCAACCAGGTCGGCTGGTACGAGTACATCACCGAGTGGCGCTTCCAGGACGACGGCACCATCAACATGAACGTCGGTGCCACCGGCAGCCTTTCGCCCTACGACTACG
>NZ_JBLTJC010000790.1:0-1426 GCF_048158785.1 Streptomyces colwelliae
GTGACGATCATCGCCCTGCTGCCGCTGATGCTGGTGCAACTCGCGGGCGCGGGACAGCTGTTGGCGTTCATCCTCGGCTTCTCCAGCGACTTCCTCCAGACCGGCTGCATCATCGGACGAACTCGCCTACGGAATGGAGTCGTTGGGCCTCCCACATGGAACACGGATCTGCCCAACAGGCGCGCGTACGGCGCCCTTCGCGTACGCGCTGGAGGCCGCGGTCGTCGACGGCGACCAGGACCTGGCCGACGGCCGCCTCGTGCTGCTGCACGACCCGGACGGGCACGACGCCTGGCACGGCACGTTCCGGCTGGTGACGCTGGTGCGCGCGGAGCTGGAGCCGGAGATGGCGGCGGACCCGCTGCTGCCCGACGTGTGCTGGTCATGGCTGACCGGCGCGCTCCAGGCGCGCGGACTGACGTACGGCGAGGCGAGCGGCACCGTCACGCGGGCCAGTTCCCACTACTTCGGCGGGCTGTCCGAGCGGCCGTCCGCGTCCCAGATCGAGATCCGTGCCTCGTGGACGCCGCGCGAGGGGCTCGGCGGGGTGCCGGACACTGCGGCGCATCTTGCCTCGTGGTGCGATCTGCTGGCCCAGGTCGCGGGCCTGCCGCCGGCGGGTCCTGGCGACGCGTCCGTCGTCACGCTGCCGCAGCGCCGGGGACCGCAGTCGCGCTGAGCCTCACCCGAGGCCTTACCCGAGACACACCGAGGTCTTACCGATCATTTCCGGTGTCTTTGTCGATACGGCCACTTTCAATCAGGAGTGGCCCATCGAACGAGCCGTTTCGTTCACCGAACGATCGACAGCGTGTCCGAATTGAACTGATTGATACTCACTAAATCGTGATCTTTCTCTAAAGGACCTGGGGTTTGGTGCCGAAGACGACTGTGACCTTGAAAGTCGTCCCACACCCCAGGAGGCCTGGTGTCCGTTCTCCTCGAGCAGCCCGCAAGCCTGGTCGCCTACCGCCCGAACAAGCCGACCGCCATGGTGGTCGTGGCCGACCCGCGCGTCCGCTCCACCGTCACCCGCCACCTGTGGGCGCTCGGTGTGCGCGACGTCATCGAGGCCTCGTCCGTCGCGGAGGCTCGTCCCCGCATCGGCAACCCCCGCGACATCTGTGTGGCAGACGTCCACCTTCCCGACGGTTCCGGTCTCACCCTGCTCTCCGAGACCAGAGCCGCAGGCTGGCCCAACGGCCTGGCCCTGTCCGCCGCCGACGACATCGGTGCCGTGCGCAACGCCCTCGCGGGCGGCGTCAAGGGCTACGTCGTCACCGGCACCCGTAACAACGTCGGGAGTCCGGCGGCCTCGCGCTGCTTGGCCGTCGACACCAGGTTGACGAGGTCGGTGACGTCCCGCTTGACCGCGTGGAGTCCGACGAGCGCGTCCAGCCTGCTCAGCGCGTCGTCGCCGGGGTCG
>NZ_JBLTJC010000791.1:0-1426 GCF_048158785.1 Streptomyces colwelliae
GCTCGGTGAGTTCGCCGAGCCGGTCACCGACCCGGATGTCCTTCGGGCCGGTCAGCGCCCCGATGTTCCCGGCGGTGAGCGGGTCGGGACCGGGGGCGAGTTCGGGCTCGGGAGCGGGTTCGGGATCAGGATCTGGCTTGGGTCCGGGATCAGGTTCAGGATCGGGATCCGGCTTGGGTTCGGGTTCGGGTGAGTCGGATCGGGATGAGCGACGTATCGAACGTCGGATCGATCAGTTGCGGGCGGGGAGCAGGAATGGTGGTCGGGTGGGGGTGACGTACAAATACTTCGGCGCGCCCGACGGCGCGACCGCGGCCCGCGTCCCGATCTCGATGCGCCCCGAGGAACTCGGCGGCGACGAGCTCGGGATGAACGGCATGTTCACCAAGATCAAGCCGGAGACGATGGCCGCGATGGTCCTCACCGGCATCGAGGGCGTCCCGCTCAACAAGGTGCCCCCGCTGGAACTGGTGGTCCTCCACCCCGACTACGCCGTCGTCAAACTCCCGATGACGGTCGTCGACCCCCTGCGCGGAATCGGCGAGGAGGCGGTCGGCGCGGCGGCGTTCATCTGGTCGACGGTGCCGGACCGGGGTGGGCCTCGGGATGCGTTCAATGTGTATCAACTGCTGCACGAGTGGCAGGACTTCAGCCATCGGTTGCATGAGGCGGGGCATCAGCCGTACTGCTTGGTGTGGCCGTGAGTTGAGGGTTCGGGGTGTGCGTGGCGGGCGGGGTTTTCGGACCCCGCCTTTTTCATGCCCTGAGGGCTCACACCCTGAGGTTCACGTCCCGAGGCTCATGCCCCGAGGTTCACACCCTGACGCACCGCCAGCCGCCACACCCCCTACAGCCGGAACCCGTCGATCGCCAGTTCCATCAAACGGTCCGCCTGGGCCGCGCCCTCGGCGTTGTCGGGTGTGCGCCACAGGCAGCTCAGGAGCATGATCACGTCGGTGGGGTCGAGGCCCGGCCGTACCGCGCCCGCGTGTTCGCACGCGTCCAGGAGCCGGCCGACCGCGGCGGTGACGGTGGCCGACGTCGTGCTGACGACCTCCTGCGCGGCGGCCGTGTTGAGCGCGTCGCCGAGGCCGTGCTTGAGGCGGACGTAGGCCGCGAGGGTGGTGAACCACTGCCGTAGCGCGTCCAGTGGGGCGTGGGCGGCGAGGACCTCCGGCACGGAGCCGACGAGGCGGTCCACGTCGAGGCGGTAGACCTCCAGGATCAGCGCCTCCCGCGTGGGGAAATGCCGGTAGAGCGTGCCGGCGCCGACCCCCGCGCGCTTGGCGATCGAGTTGAGCGAGACGCCCGGGGACTCGGCGAACGCGTCGTGGGCGACCTGGAGGATCGCCTCCCGGTTCTTCAGCGCGTCGGAGCGCTGCGGCACGGCGTCGGTCATGGGTCCTCCTGGCATACGTCCCCCTGA
>NZ_JBLTJC010000792.1:0-1425 GCF_048158785.1 Streptomyces colwelliae
GGGTCGAGCACCGTCCCAACCATGGCGGCCCGGTCGTCCCGTACGTCTCGTTCGAGCACAACGGCCTAGGCGGGCGGGGCGAGTTGAGGGGCCTCGCGTAACTGAGGACCTGATGTCCGAGGCCGACGACGATGAGTGCCTCGGCGACGGACAGGGCGAGCAGTCCGGGTGACGTCTGACCTGCGGCCCAGTAGACGACGAGACCGGCGAACGGGACGACGCAGAACGCCAGCAGGTCGATCACACACTGGATGACCTTGCGGGAACGGCGCCTGGTGTCGGAACGGTGGGTGGTCTCCCAGGCGAACACCGCCTGGCCGTCGGCGAGTTCGGTGAGTTCGGTGAGCCGGGGCCCCAGCTCGTCCCGTACGTACGTCCCGATCGCGGAGATCTTCTCGTCGTTCACGAGGTAGGTCCAGCCGAGCACGACACACACCGGCGGCAGCGCGAGCAGCATCTCGGACTGCTTGGCCTGGGCCGCGGCGGCGATGACTGCGGCGACGACGGTGAGGGTGACGTAGAGGAGGTTGTCGCGGAAGCCGATACGGGTCTTCTGCTCGTCCTTGACGGTCTGGTATTCGGCGAGGAGCAACTGGCCCACGGTGACGTCACGTTCCGGCATTGCCCTGGCCTCTCCCCCGAGTGGTGCCAACACAGCATCTGCGCAGGCGACTTGGAAGTACCTTAAGGGAGTGTCTGAGATGCCTGAGTTGCAACCCACTGTCGCAGTGCTGACCGCACTGCCGCTGGAGTACAAGGCCGTGCAGGCCCATCTCACGGACGTACGGAAGCGGGAGCATCCGCGAGGCACCCGGGCCGCGGTCGGCCAACTCCCCGGAACGCCCTGGGCCGTCGCCCTGGTCGAGATGGGCGAGGGAAACCTGACGGCCGCCGCGCTCACCGAGCGCGTGATGACGTGGCTGGAGCCGCAGGCGGTGCTGTTCGTGGGGGTCGCCGGGGGCCTGAAGAGCGACATCGGGCTGGGCGATGTCGTGATCGCGACGAAGGTGTACGGCATCCACGGCGGCAAGGAGACACCGGAGGGGTTTCTCGTACGGCCAGAGGCATGGCTCGCGTCCCACCGGCTGACCTCAGCCGCCCGGGAGGCGTTGCGGGACGACCTCCATGCCCACCTGAAGCCGATCGCCGCGGGTGACGTCGTCCTGGCGGCACCCCAGTCCGCGCTCGCGGAACACCTGCGGACGCACTACAACGACGCGGCGGCCATCGAGATGGAGGGTTCGGGGGTCGTGAGCGCCGTGCACCTAGCCGGCGGGGACGCGCTGGTGATCCGGGGAATCAGCGACCGGGCCGACGCGGACAAGTCCCGTACGGACGAGGAGGGTTGGCAGCCCCGGGCCGCCGAGAACGCGGCTGCCGCAGCGGTGGCGGTGCTGCGGGAACTGCGGCCGTTCCGGGGTGGGC
>NZ_JBLTJC010000793.1:0-1414 GCF_048158785.1 Streptomyces colwelliae
CAAGTCCTTCGACGTCAACACCTACCGGAAACTGACCGGCGGCGAACTCGCCCCCACTCTGAACTTCGCCACCCGCCTCGACCGGCTCGGCGTCCCGATGTGGATCAGGTACGTCCTGGTGGGCTGCGGCGGTTGGGGCTGCTGTGGTTGCTGCTGGGGGTAGGGACCCGGCTGACCGGGAGCCTGCTGGCCCGGGAACGGCGCGGGGTGACCCGGCGTCTGCTGGCCGGGAGGCGGGCCCGTGTACAACTGCTGCTCCTGGCCGGGGTACTGCTGCTGCCCCGGATAACCCTGCTGTCCAGGCTGTCCTTGCTGGCCCGGGTATCCCGGGTAGCCCTGCTGACCAGGCATCGGCGGGGCCAGTACCGGCGGCGGGTTGCCGTCGCTCGTCCACAGGCCGTGCATCTGCTGGTGGCGGACGAAGTCCTCGGCGACCAGGGCCGCGAGGTTGAAGTACGACTCGCGCACCTTCGGCCGCATCATGTCGAGGTCGACCTCCGCACCGGCGGCGAGATGCTCGTCGAACGGCACGACCACGACACCCCGGCAGCGCGTCTCGAAGTGGCTGACGATGTCCTCCACCTTGATCGTCTTGCCGGTCTCGCGGACCCCCGAGATGACGGTGAGCGAGCGTGAGACCAGGTCGGCGTACCCGTGCGCCGACAGCCAGTCCAGCGTCGTACTCGCGCTGCTCGCACCGTCCACGGACGGCGTCGAGATGATGATGAGCTGGTCGGCGAGGTCGAGCACACCGCGCATCGCGCTGTAGAGCAGACCGGTACCGGAGTCGGTGAGGATGATCGGGTACTGGTTGCCCAGCACCTCGATCGCGCGGCGGTAGTCCTCGTCGTTGAACGTGGTCGAGACGGCCGGGTCGACGTCGTTGGCGATGATCTCCAGACCGGAGGGCGCCTGGGAGGTGAACCGGCGGATGTCCATGTACGAGTTGAGGTACGGGATCGCCTGGACCAGGTCGCGGATGGTCGCGCCGGTCTCGCGGCGCACGCGGCGGCCGAGCGTGCCGGCGTCCGGGTTGGCGTCGATCGCGAGGATCTTGTCCTGGCGCTCGGTGGCGAGGGTGGAGCCGAGCGCGGTGGTGGTCGTGGTCTTGCCGACACCGCCCTTGAGGCTGATCACCGCGATCCGGTAGCACGACAGCACCGGCGTACGGATCAGCTCCAACTTCCGCTGCCGCTCGGCCTCTTCCTTCTTGCCGCCGAGCTTGAACCGCGAGGGCGCGACGCCGGGCCGGCCGCTCTTCGCCTTCTGCTTCTTGTTGCTGAGCAGCCGGTCCGACGACAGCTCCACGGCCGCGGTGTAACCCAGCGGCGCGGCAGCGGGGTTGGTCGGCTGCCGCTGGTCGTGCTGCATGGGCTGCGGCCAGGCGGCGCCGGTGCGGGGGTCGACCGGGGGC
>NZ_JBLTJC010000794.1:0-1392 GCF_048158785.1 Streptomyces colwelliae
GACACCTTGTCGATCTTGGTGGCGTCCGGGAAGCGCCGAGCGTGAACAGCGGTCGCGTGGAGCGGCCTTGGGCGTCCAGGAGGCGTCCGTCGCGGGTGGCCGCGCCCATGCCGTGCCGGTGGGGCGGGGAGCGTTCAGGCTGGTCCTGCCTGGGGTCTACGTGAGGGAGGCGGTCGTGGAGCAGCAGCGCACAGCCCCCGCGCTCGACGGACTCGACGAACTCACCGCGTTCCTGGCCCGGTTGACGGGGCTGTTGCTGCGATCGAGCGGCGAGGGCGCCGAGTTGATCGAGGACTCCGTACGGTCGGCGGCCCGAGCCCTGGGCGGCGAGGCCTCGCTCCTGCTGGTGCCGGACGCGGCGGCGCTCACGGTGACCGCCGGTGGCGCCACACGGACGGTGACCGTACGCGGATTCCCCGAGGTGTTCCGCCTGGACCAGGTCACCGCGCTGAAACCGCTGCTGACGGAAGTGGGGAAGGGCCGCCTGAGCGTGACGGAGGCGGACCGACGGCTGGCCGGAATCGAATCGGCGCCCGCCCCCTACCCGTGGCCGCTGAAGTTCCTCGGCATCGTGCTGTTCTCGCTGGGCTTCGCACCACTGATGCAGCCGACCTGGTACGAGGTCGGGTCGACGGCGGTACTGGCCGCGATCGCGGCGGCGTTGGCGATCACGGCGGACCGACTCCCGCGTCTGGCAAAGGTGTTGCCGCTGGTCGTCTCAACGGCGGTCTCGGTGGTGGCCCTTGAGGTGTTCGCCCGTGAACCGTCCCACGGCGGCCCGGTGTTGCTGATGCTGCCCGCCCTCTTCTACTTCGTCCCCGGCGACTATCTGAGCGCGGCCACCGCCGAGTTGGCCGCCGGCCTCATCACCACCGGCGCGATCCGCCTGGTCTACGCCGTGTTCCTGCTGGTGCAGCTGTATCTGGGCGTGATGCTGGGCGTGTTCGCCACGGGCACCTCGACCCACGCCCTCTGGGACATCGCGGCGGACTCCGACATGGCGCGCTGGGCACTGTTCCTGGGCTGGATCGTGTTCACCGCGGGCACGGTCCTCGCCTTCGCCGTCCCACGCCGCCTGTACTGGCCGCTGCTCGTCCTCGTCTACGTCACGGTGGGCGTGCAGTCGCTGTTCACGAAGCTGGTGGGGGAGGTCGGCGGAACGTTCGTGGCGGCGACGGTGCTGTCGGCGGCGGCGACACTGCTGGCCCGTTCCGAGCACCGCCCGCCCCGCCTGGTCCTGCTCCTCCCCGCCTTCTTCACCCTCACCGTCGGCTCCCTCGGCATGCGCGGCCTGACGACGCTGGCGGGCGGGCATGTCATCGAGGGCTTCCGCGACCTGCTGAAACTGGTCACGATCGTCACGGCGATCGCGGTGGGGATGGTGTTCGGGGC
>NZ_JBLTJC010000795.1:0-1389 GCF_048158785.1 Streptomyces colwelliae
GGGCTTGGTGGTGGGCGTCGGGGCCGGGGACGTAGGCCATGGCGGGCGCGGCGCCGCCGCCCGCGAAGTTGACGCCGCGCTCCAGCCGGTCGAGGCGGGCCATGACGGACTGCTCGTCGCCGTAGGCGGCGGGGAGCATCACGCGGGCGCAGATCAGCTCGAGTTGGAGGCGGGGGGAGGTGGCGCCGCGCATCTCGGTCAGGCCGGTGTTGACGAGGTCGGCGGCGCGGCTGAGTTCGGCGGCGCCGAAGGTGCCGGCCTGGGCCTGCATGCGTTCCAGTACGTCGGTGGGGGCGTCGATGAGTCCCTTGTCGAGGGCGTCGGGGACGGCCGCGAGGATCACCAGGTCGCGGAGGCGCTCCAGCAGGTCGGCGACGAAGCGGCGCGGGTCGTTGCCGCCGTCGATGATGCGGTCGACGACCTCGAAGGCGGCGGCGCCGTCACCGGTGGCGAAGGCCTCGACGACGGAGTCGAGGAGCGAGGCGTCGGTGTAGCCGAGCAGCGAGGTCGCCATGGCGTACGTCACACCGTCGGTGCTGGCGCCGGCGAGCAACTGGTCCATGACGGACATGGAGTCACGCACGGAACCCGCGCCGGCGCGCACGACGAGGGGCAGGACGCCGTCCTCGACCGGGATGTTCTCCTGCCCGCAGACCTGGCCCAGGTACTCGCGCAGGGTGCTGGGCGGCACGAGCCGGAAGGGATAGTGGTGCGTCCGCGACCGGATCGTCCCGATGACCTTCTCGGGCTCGGTGGTCGCGAAGATGAACTTGAGGTGCTCCGGCGGCTCCTCGACGACCTTGAGCAGCGCGTTGAAGCCGGCCGACGTGACCATGTGGGCCTCGTCGATGATGTAGATCTTGTAGCGGCTGCTCGCGGGGCCGAAGAACGCCTTCTCGCGCAGCTCACGGGCGTCGTCCACACCACCGTGCGACGCAGCGTCGATCTCGATGACGTCGATGGAACCCGGGCCGTTGCGAGCAAGATCCTGGCAGGACTGGCACTCCCCGCAGGGGGTCGGCGTGGGTCCCTTCTCGCAGTTGAGACAGCGGGCCAGGATGCGCGCGCTCGTGGTCTTGCCGCAGCCTCGCGGCCCGCTGAACAGGTACGCGTGATTGACCCGGTTGTTCCGCAGCGCCTGCTGCAACGGGTCGGTGACATGTTCCTGCCCGATGACCTCGGCGAACGACTCCGGGCGATAACGGCGGTACAGCGCGAGAGACGACACGCGTACGAGGTTATAGGCGTGCACTGACAACCGGGGCCGCGTGCGGGTGGCAAGCGGTTCGCCGCCCAGTTCTTCCTGGACGACGTCCTCCGGCACGGCACCGAGGGCTGCAACTACCTCCTCGCCGTCGACACCGAGATGAACACGGTCGACGGCTACAC
>NZ_JBLTJC010000796.1:0-1360 GCF_048158785.1 Streptomyces colwelliae
CCCGCGCCCTGCACCGCCATCCCCCCGACCGCTCCCAATTCCGCCCCCGTGAATCCCGTAGCGCAAGATCGCGCAAGCGCGTGATCGCGCACGGGAAGGCTATCGTCGGCCGCCCGAGCCCCGATGATCAGCCCCGGTCCCGCTCGGGGTACGGCTCCGGTTCCGTGACCCAGCCCGCCGCCAGCACCAGCCGTGTGTGGCGGTGCAGGGCGAGGAAGGCGAAGGGGCGGTCGAAGCGGGCGGTGATGGTGGTGGTGACGTAGCGGAGGTCGGGCGCGGCACCTCCGGGGACGGCGGCGAAGGCCGTCACCGCCGCCGCGCGGAAGCCGCGTGCCCCGAATCTCGCCGTCGTGGACTGCTCGGCCGGCCCGATCGCCAGCGGGAACCCGCTGATCCCGGGGAAGTGACCCCGCGTGGCGTCCCGCGCCGTCGTGAGGCCGAACCGGCGGTGCAGGCGCAGGAGATCATGGTGCGCGCTCATGTCGTACGCCACCGTCGTCACGTCGAGCGAGGGTGGTTGTGGGCTCGTGCAGCGTTCCTTCGCCACGTTCAGGCCCGGGCCGGGGTCCCCGTAGGGGAGTCGGTCTCCGGGTACTACCGGATGACGGCCGTCCAGGATGCCCACGCCCGCGCCGAGCACCTGCCCGGACGTCATCCCCTCCTCCCCGAGCAGGAGCTGGACGTCGATCGCCGCGTTGCCCAGGACCTTCAGCCGGGTGACGTGACCGTCCGGTGTGTCGGCCACGCCGATCCGGTCCAGGAGGGCCGTGCTGCGGAACAGGCCGAGCGGGACCCGGTCGCTCCAGTACAGGCTCTCCATCGGCACCTCGTCGAACGGCCGCAGCCACTCCGTGCGCAGGGCCAGCGCGCTCGCCAGCACCAGTTCGGTGTCGTCCGCCAGCGCCACCGGCATCCGCTCGATCAGCCCGCCGGTCCGCTTCGCCGCCCACCCGTCCAGGGTCGCGCGGTCGGCCCCGATGTCCCCCGTGAGCACCCCGTGCGCCTCGGCCGGCAGCCCCGCCGCCCACTCCTCCCGCAGCTCCAGCGTCCGCTTAGTCCACAGCCCGAGCGCCGAGTCCACGCCCCGCATCGCCGCCAGCCCACCCAGCAACTCCCGTGCCGCGGCGGCCGATTGCCCCGCCGGTATGCCCACCGCGTCCGCCAGCTCCGCCCGCGACCGCGCCGAAGCGGCGGTCAGGAGCGCTACCTCGATCGGTCTTTACCAGAGGAGATCGGCGCCGACCCGCTCGCGGAGGTCGTCGCCTTCCGCGGCGAGGTCGGCCGGGTCGGCGTGCCGATCGCGCAAGCGCCATCCGCGCACTGGGTTGCGAAGCGGCCCATTCGGGAAGATCAGGCGTCG
>NZ_JBLTJC010000797.1:0-1353 GCF_048158785.1 Streptomyces colwelliae
CCCCTGACCACCCCCGAACGCACCTTCCTCACCGCCGCCCTCGCCGCCCGTGACGCCGAGCGCCACACAGCCGCCCGAATAAGCAGACGGCACCGCTTCCTCACCGCCTCCCTCTCCGTCGTCCTCGCCATAGCCGTACTGACAGCCGTCGCCGTATGCCACGAACTCGCCGACAACGAACGCCAACGCACCCAGAGCGCCGCCCGCCGGGTAGCCGACGTGGCCGACGCACTGCGGACCACCGACCCCCGCACCGCACTCCAACTCGGCGTAGCCGCCTGGCGGACAGACCACTTGCCGGAGACCCGCCGCGCACTGCTCGGTTCGCTCGCGCAGGCGGAGACGGACGCCTTCACCGACCCCGCGCCCGGCGACAACCCCCGCCGGGTGCTGGTCGACGACGGCCGCACACTGCTCGGCGCGTCCGGCGACACCTGGCACACCTGGGACGTGACCACCCACCACGCCACCGGTTCGGGGCGGGTGCCCAGCGGCACGGTGACCGACGCCACCCCCTCCGCACACGTCCTCGGAGTCACCGAGGACGACGGCGGGCTACGGCTGTGGAACACGCTCACCCACCGCTGGACCGGCCCTTCCGCCTCCCACGACCTCAGTGACATCCACTTCACCGGCGACGGCCGCACCCTCCTCGCCACCGAGGGCGACCACGTGCGGCTGCGCTCGGTCGCCGACGGTCACGTCACGTTCGAGGCGCGGGCACCGGACGCGGCCCTGACCGCCGTCAGCGCGGACGGCCGTACGGTGGCCGCTTGTTCGGCGGGGACCGTGCACGTATGGAACACGGTCAACTCGCGCCCGCTGACCGGCACTTGGCAGCAGGACCCGGCAGCCTGCGACGACGACTCCGCCCTCCTCGCCCTCTCCGGCGACCGTCTCGCCGCCGTCACCGGCAGCGGACTGCGCGTCTGGAACACCGTGACGGGCCACGCGGTCGCCGACCTCCCCGACTCCGGTGTGCAGTACGCGTCCTTCAGCCCGGACGGCACCTTCATGGCGACGGCGGACGGTTCGGAACTCCGCGTCTGGCGGCTGTCCGACCCCGCCGCCCCCGTCTTCCGCCACGGCCTCGACAACCAGCATCTCTACGGCGGCCTCGTCTGGGACCGCGACGGCCACACCCTGCGCTACCTGGAGAGCGGCACCGTCCACACCCTCGACCTGGGCGCCTCGGTCACCTCCGCCTGGCACCCCACCGCGCTGGACGACGTCCGCTTCAGCCCCGACGGCACCACCTACGCCACCGCCCGGCGCACCGGCGACCACTACCTCTTCCGCCTCTACGACACCTCCACCGGCCGCCTCCGCCACACCTTCCCGCCCGTCCTCGTC
>NZ_JBLTJC010000798.1:0-1339 GCF_048158785.1 Streptomyces colwelliae
AGGCGAGCGGCTGCGGGGCGGTGCTCGACGTGGCCGCCGTGCCCCGTCCGGCGGACGCGTCCATGGGCGACTGGCTGACCTGCTTCCCGGGGTTCGCGATGCTCACCGCCGACGAGCCGGACGCGCCAGCGCTGCCCGCCGGGCCCGCGACCGGCGCGGTGTGCGGGGAGTTGACCGTCGGGCAAGGGGTCGGGCTGCGCTGGCCCGACGGAGAGATCACCGAGGCGGTCGCCTCCGCGGTGACCGGAATGGGGACGGCATGAGCACGCTGCGGATGGCGGCCGTGGCCGCCGAGTTCGGCCGCGACCTGGAAGAGGACTTCGCGATCGCCGAACGGCTGATCAAGGAGGCCGGGGAGCAGGGCGTACGACTCCTCGCGCTCCCGGAGGCGTGTCTGGGCGGCTACCTCCTCAGCCTGGACGACGACAGCGAGTTGGACGAGGGCCCGCCCGCGCTCGCCCTCGACGGCCCGGAGATCCGCCGACTGGCCGCCCTGGCCGGGGAGTTGACGGTCGTGGCGGGATATTGCGAGGCAGCCGGGGACGCCCGCTACAACAGCGTCGTCTGCGTCACCGGCGACGGTGTCCTCGGCAACCACCGCAAGGTCCACCAACCCCTCAGCGAAGATGCGAGTTACGCCTCGGGCGACCGTTTCCACGCCTTCGACACACCGGTCGGCCGGATCGGCATGATGATCTGCTACGACAAGGCGTTCCCGGAGTCGGCGCGGGCCCTGGCCCTGGACGGTGCCGAGATCGGGGTGTGCGTGTCGGCGTGGCCGGGTGCGCGCACCAACGCGAGCGCGGACCTGGAGAGGGACCGCTGGAAGCGGCGTTTCGACCTGTTCGACCGGGCTCGCGCGCTGGAGAACCAGATCGTGTGGCTGTCCGCGAACCAGGCGGGCATGTTCGGGTCGCTACGCTTCGTGGGCAGTGCCAAGGTCGTCGACCCGGGCGGTGAGATCCTCGCCGACACGGGCGTGACCTCCGGCATCGCCGTCGCCGAACTCGACGTCGCGCAGGCCCTGGAGACCGCCCGCCGGTCGATGGGGCACCTGCGCGACCGGCGGCCCGAGACCTATGGACCAGCCCCGGGAGCAGTCACCGCATGAGCACCATCCGGATCGCGGCCGCGGCCGCCCACTTCGGCCGCGACCTGGAGTTCGACCTGGCCCGCGTCGCCAAACTCATCGACGACGCCCGCGGCAACGGCGCAGGACTGCTGGTCCTGCCCGACGCCCAGGTCGGTGACGAGCTCCTTGAGGCCGCCCAGGTGGTCGCCGTCGCCGTTGCCGGCCTCGGCGGCGCCCGTCGCCTCGCCCTCGCCGAAGTAAAAGCGC
>NZ_JBLTJC010000799.1:0-1338 GCF_048158785.1 Streptomyces colwelliae
CGGCATGGCCGCGACCGTCCCCCTCGCGGCCACCGGCGCGCTCACGCTCGGCGCGGGCAGCGCGCGGGCCGCGACCAACTCGGCTTACGTCATGTGCTACTTCACCGAGTCGCCGACGTTCCTGGGCGCCAATTACGGCCTGCACCTGGCCGTCAGCCCCGACGGTCTGCAATGGACCCCGCTCAACCAGAACGCCCCCGTCGCCACCCCCACCGCCGGCTCCCTCGGCCTGCGCGACCCGTTCATCCTGCGCAAGCAGGACGGCACGTTCGTGGTCCTCGCCACCGACCTCAACGGCACCGACTGGTCGTACGTCAGCCAGTACATCCACGTCTGGGACTCCACCGACCTGCGCACCTTCACCGGTTACCGGCGGATGAAGGTGCACAGCCTGGACACCCACGCCTGGGCGCCGGAGTCGTTCTGGGACGCGGGGCGCGGGCAGTACGGCGTGATCTACTCGGCCGTCAACGACAGCGGCCACAACGTCATCATGGTCAACTACACCAGCGACTTCGTGACCGCCGGTGATCCGCAGGTGTTCTTCGACCCCGGCTACGACGTCATCGACGGTGATCTCGCCGTGGGGGTGAACGGGGTCAACTACCTCTACTTCAAGAAGAATTCGACGCTGGTCGGCGCGAAGTCCACGTCACTGGACCCGGGCAGTTTCACCGAGTTCAGCACGGCGGTCTCGCACAACGGCACCGAGGCGCCGACGCTCGTCAAGTCCCTTGCTTCCAGCTCCACTTGGTACCTCTGGGGTGACACCTGGGACCCCAACGGCGTCTTCTACGCCTGGCAGACCAGCAGCCTCGCCGCCGGCACCTGGACGGCCGTCGACCAGAAGCTCTACACGCAGCCGCTCAACTCCAAGCACTGCGGCATCCAGCCGATCACCACGGCCGAGTACAACAACCTCGTCGCCAAGTGGGGCACCCCGGCCTGGAACCGGCTCAAGTCCTACAACTACCCGGCCCGTTACGTCCGCCACTCCAACTTCGTCGGCCGGATCGACGAGTACGCCTTCGACCCGTACACCGACTCGCAGTGGAAGCTGGTGCCGGGTCTCGCTGACTCGACCGGGGTGTCCTTCCAGTCGGTCAACTACCCGACCCGCTATCTGCGGCACTACGACTACGCGCTCCAACTCGACGTGAACGACGGCACGTCGACGTTCGCCGGGGACGCCACGTTCTACCGGACGGCGGGGCTCGCGGACTCCTCCTGGGCGTCCTTCCGGTCGTACAACAACCCGACGCGCTACATCCGGCACTCCAACTACGTGCTGCGCATCGACCCGATCTCCACGACAGCGGCACAGCAGGACGCGACGTT
>NZ_JBLTJC010000800.1:0-1332 GCF_048158785.1 Streptomyces colwelliae
GGGGTGGGTGGCGCGCGGGGGATTACCACGTACGGAGCGCACCGGGCCCGAGTCCTCCCTACCTCCTAGCCCCCGTACGGCGTCGGATCCGTGACCCAGCCCGCCGTCAGGATCAGGCGGGACTCCCGGTGTACGGCCAGGAAGCCGAACGGGCGGTCGAAGCGGGCCGTGACGACGGTGGTCGTGTGGCGGAGCTGGGGCTGGGCACCGCCGTAGACGGGTGCGACCGCGGTCACCGCGGCGGCGCGGAAGCCGAGCGCGCCGAACTGGGCCATCGTGGACTGTTCGGCCTGCCCGATGGCCAGCGCGGACGGGCTGATGCCGGGGAAGTGGCCGTCGCCGGTGTCCATCGCCGTCGTGAGCCCGAACAGTCCGTGCAGGTCCAGGAGATCGTGCCGTGCCCGCATGTCGTACGCCACCGTCGTCACGGACAGCTGGGGCGGTTGCGGTGCGGCGCAGGGCTGTTGCTCGACGCGCAGGCCCGGTCCGACGTCTCCGTACGGGAGTTGGCCGCTCGGCACCACGGGGAGCCGGCGGGCCAGGACGTCAACTCCCGTGCCCAGCACCTGCCCCGGGGTCATGCGCTGTTCGCCGAGCAGCAGGTGGACGTCGATCCCGTTGTCGCCGGGGACCTTCAGCTCGGTGACGTATCCGTGCGGGCCACTCGCCACACCGACCCGGTCCAGCCGGACGCCGGTGCGGCGCAGGCCCGCCAACTGCCGTCCCTGCCAGGGCCCGGCGTCCGGGCTGAGCCTCGACTCGCTGAAGGGGCGCGGCCATTCGGTCCGGAGCGCGAGCGCGCTCGCCAGGACCATCAGCACGTCCTCGTCCAGCGTGACCGGCATCCGCTCGATCAGCCCGCCCGTCCGCTCGGCCGCCCACGCGTCCAACGCCCGCTGCGAGGCCGGGAGATCCTCGGTGAGCACACCGTGCGTGTCCGCCGGCAGCCCGGCCCGCCACTCCTCCCGTACGGTCAGTTCGCGCTTGGTCCACAGGCCGAGCGCGGAGTCCAGACCGGGCATCGACGCCATCGCGGCCAGCAACTCCCGTGCGGCGGCCGCCGCTTGGTCGGCCGGTATGCCCACCGCGTCCGCCAGCTCCGCCCGCGCCGCACCCCACGCCCCGTCGGCGAGAAACGCCAGCAGCGGCCACACCCCGGCCGCCGAGAACACCGTGCCGCCGGACACCGAGTCCGCCCAGCGCGCCGTCAGCCGATTGACCGCGTCGACCGCACCCTCGACGGCGGTGCCTCCAACTGCCGTGTCCCTCAACGCCGTTCCGCCGACTGCCGAGCCCCCGACCGCCGAGCCCTGAACCCCCGCGCCTCCAGCC
>NZ_JBLTJC010000801.1:0-1330 GCF_048158785.1 Streptomyces colwelliae
GGGGTGATGGGTGGTTGGTCGTTGTTTGAGAACTGCACAGTGGACGCGAGCATCTGTGGCCAAGTTTTTAAGGGCGCACGGTGGATGCCTTGGCACCAGGAACCGATGAAGGACGTGGGAGGCCACGATAGTCCCCGGGGAGTCGTCAACCAGGCTTTGATCCGGGGGTTTCCGAATGGGGAAACCCGGCAGTCGTCATGGGCTGTCACCCTTGCCTGAACACATAGGGCAAGTGGAGGGAACGCGGGGAAGTGAAACATCTCAGTACCCGCAGGAAGAGAAAACAACCGTGATTCCGGGAGTAGTGGCGAGCGAAACCGGATGAGGCCAAACCGTATGCGTGTGAGACCCGGCAGGGGTTGCGTATACGGGGTTGTGGGATCTCTCTTTCACAGTCTGCCGGCTGTGAGACGAGTCAGAAACCGTTGATGTAGGCGAAGGACATGCGAAAGGTCCGGCGTAGAGGGTAAGACCCCCGTAGTCGAAACGTCAACGGCTCGTTTGAGAGACACCCAAGTAGCACGGGGCCCGAGAAATCCCGTGTGAATCTGGCGGGACCACCCGCTAAGCCTAAATATTCCCTGGTGACCGATAGCGGATAGTACCGTGAGGGAATGGTGAAAAGTACCGCGGGAGCGGAGTGAAATAGTACCTGAAACCGTGTGCCTACAAGCCGTGGGAGCGTCGCGCATCAAGTTTACTTGGTGCGTCGTGACTGCGTGCCTTTTGAAGAATGAGCCTGCGAGTTTGCGGTGTGTTGCGAGGTTAACCCGTGTGGGGAAGCCGTAGCGAAAGCGAGTCCGAATAGGGCGATATAGTAGCGCGCTCAAGACCCGAAGCGGAGTGATCTAGCCATGGGCAGGTTGAAGCGGAGGTAAGACTTCGTGGAGGACCGAACCCACCAGGGTTGAAAACCTGGGGGATGACCTGTGGTTAGGGGTGAAAGGCCAATCAAACTCCGTGATAGCTGGTTCTCCCCGAAATGCATTTAGGTGCAGCGTCGTGTGTTTCTTGCCGGAGGTAGAGCACTGGATAGGCGATGGGCCCTACCGGGTTACTGACCTTAGCCAAACTCCGAATGCCGGTAAGTGAGAGCACGGCAGTGAGACTGTGGGGGATAAGCTCCATGGTCGAGAGGGAAACAGCCCAGAGCATCGACTAAGGCCCCTAAGCGTACGCTAAGTGGGAAAGGATGTGGAGTCGCAGAGACAACCAGGAGGTTGGCTTAGAAGCAGCCACCCTTGAAAGAGTGCGTAATAGCTCACTGGTCTAGTGATTCCGCGCCGACAATGTAGCGGGGCTCAAGCGTACCGCCGAAGTCGTGTCATTC
>NZ_JBLTJC010000802.1:0-1304 GCF_048158785.1 Streptomyces colwelliae
GCCCTGAAGGGGCCTCGTCCTCAAACGCCGGACGGGCTGGACTTTGCTGACCTGGGTGAATAAGCGATTTGCTTCTCTCCGCCCGTCTGACGTAACGTTGGGTTTACCGACGCGGGGTGGAGCAGCTCGGTAGCTCGCTGGGCTCATAACCCAGAGGTCGCAGGTTCAAATCCTGTCCCCGCTACTGAAGGCCTGAGGCCGGAACCCATATGGGTTCCGGCCTCAGGTGTTTACGGTTGATGACCCACCGCCTCCTCGTACAGCGAGCGGTCCACCGTTCTGGACTCCGGGAGTGCCGGGCCCTTCGATACGCCCGCCGCCTTGTACGCCGACTGAAGTCGTGTCGTCGTGCCGGCGCGGATCTCCCAGTCCATGGTCAGTGACGGGGTCGACTTCAGGACCGACTCGTCCGTCTTCAGGAGTTTCGCCAGGTAGGCGACGAAGGCCGGGTCGCTCTTGTAGTCGCCCGCGAAGTACGTGTTCACCGTGCGGATGTAGGCGCGCAGGAGGGCCACTCCGGCGTTCACGTCGTCGTTCAGGAGGCTGGGGCCGTACAGCATGCCGCCCAGGGGCTCGCCCAGTGGCTGGCCGCCCAGGAAGGCGTACTGGGGGTTGTCGTCGACCTTGCGCCAGACGGGGTCCAGGAGCCAGGCCGAGTCGACGCCGCCGTTCTGGAGGGCGGTGAGGACGTCGGCCGAGCCGAGTTGCTGGTACTGGATCTTGTCGAGGCCGCCGCCGTGGGTCGCCAGGGCCTTCTCCATGGGGTACGCGATCACCGAGCCCTTGCCGATCATCGTGCCCATCCTGCGGCCCGCCATCCGGACGGCGGCCGCCGCCTCGCCCTTCTTCAGCTTCACCCACAGGCCGCTCTTCGACTGGGGGTCGGGTGAGAAGTTCCCGGCGACCCACTTGATGTCGAAGCCGCCCTCGACGCCGTTCATGACGGCCGCCTCGGGGGCCGCCCACATCGCGTCTATGTCTCCCTTGGCCAGCAGCGGCAGCGCGTCCGGGGTCGGGAGGATCTTGAGGGTGACGTCCAGGCCCTCCTTCTTGAACTCGCCCTTGGCAACGGCGACTTCGAGTGGGGCCACGTACTCCGCGCTCAGGGTTCCCGTCGCGATCGTCAACTTCCGGGGCGCTATCTGCTGCACGAACCACGGCCACGCTCCAGTCGCGTGTAGTAGTCGAAGCTGACTCCGGCCAGCGTCGCGAGCTCCTCGCGGCGCAACCGCCTCCTGGAGCTGGGCGGCGAGGACGCGGTGTAGGTGCCCGGTCACGGAGCGGTGGTGGAGCCCTTAGTGAGC
>NZ_JBLTJC010000803.1:0-1290 GCF_048158785.1 Streptomyces colwelliae
GTATAAGAGACAGCACCAGCCCCAAGATCTGCCGGGACCTCGTCGCCCTCCTCCTCCAGGTCACCGGCCACCCCCAACACGCCGACACCGCCAGACTCCTGGTCTCCGAGATCGTCACGAACGTCAACCTCCACACCGACTCCCTGGCCGTACGCCTCGAAGTCGTCCTGCGCCAGGACCGCTTACGCGTCTCGGTCTACGACGACGCCCTCGACGCCGATCCCCGACAGAAACCCGGCGACGCGTACGACGAGCACGGTCGGGGCCTGCTCCTGCTCACCGGTCTCGCCCGGGACTGGGGCGTACAACGCGGCGCCACCGCACACGGCACCCCCGCAAACAGATCTGGTTCGGACTCGGCGGACCCCCCGGCCGCTAGCGTGCCCCCATGTTCCTCGAACCGCTCACGCCGACCGAGGCCGGCGCGCTCCCCGGCGAGCTGCTGACCGAGCTGACCGCCCTCTACGCCTCGAACCACGCGTTCCACGCCCTGAGCGGTGACTTCCCCGACCCGGAGGACATCCGGCCCGAGCAGGTGGCGACCGCGCTGGCCGACGAACTGGCCGACCCGGACACGGAAGTCCTGCTCGCCCGTAGCGCCGGGCGGCTCGTCGGGATCGCGATCACCCTCGGGACACATCCCGACCCGGAGGACGAGGACCCCTGGATCGGCCTGCTGATGATCGACGCCACGCGGCAACAGCAGGGACACGGACGGCAGTTGGCGTCCCTCGTCGAGGACCGCTTCCGCGCGGCCGGCCGAACCGCCGTACGCCTGGCCGTCCTTGACAACAATCCCGCCGCCCTCGCCTTCTGGACCACCCTCGGCTACGACGTCATCGACCACCGCCAGGACCGCCAACTCGGCCGCCCCTGCGCGGTGTTGCGCAAGCGGCTGCGCAGACTCCGGCACGCGGGCCGCGTCGCCGTACTCGACCCCGCCGGCTCCGTCTTCCTCTTCCGCTACGACGACGCCGAGAGCGGCAGCTTCTGGGCCCTGCCCGGCGGCGGCCTCGAACGGGACGAGACCCCGCGCGAGGGCGCCCTGCGCGAACTACGCGAGGAGACCGGCTGGACCGACCTGGAGCCCGGGCCCCTGCTCTGCACCAGGGAGGCCGACTTCACCTCCTCCGGAACCTCCGTCCACCAGCACGAACACATCTACGTCGCCCTCGACGCCGATCCCCGACAGAAACCCGGCGACGCGTACGACGAGCACGGTCGGGGCCTGCTCCTGCTCACCGGTCTCGCCCGGGACTGGGGCGTACAACGCGGCGCCACCGCACACGG
>NZ_JBLTJC010000804.1:0-1281 GCF_048158785.1 Streptomyces colwelliae
GCCCCGTACCCCCCGTCACTCCGACCTCCGCAACGACACCAGGTCGGACAGGTCCCGGTCGGACAGCTCGGTCAGGGACGACTCGCCGGAGCCAAGGATCGCGTCTGCCAACGCCCGCTTGGATTCGAGCATTTCGGCGATGCGGTCCTCGACCGTGCCCTCGGTGATGAGGCGGTGGACCTGGACGGGCTGGGTCTGGCCGATGCGGTAGGCGCGGTCGGTGGCCTGTTCCTCGACTGCCGGGTTCCACCAGCGGTCGAAGTGGACGACGTGGCCCGCGCGGGTCAGGTTGAGGCCTGTGCCCGCCGCCTTCAAGGAGAGGACCAGGACCGGGGTCGCGCCCGCCTGGAAGCGGTCCACCATCCGTTCCCGCTCCGGTACCGGTGTGCCGCCGTGGAGCATCTCGACCGGGACCGCGCGGGCCGACAGGTGGGCGGTGATCAGGCGGGCCATGCCGACGTACTGCGTGAAGACGATCGCGGAACGGTCCTCGGACAGCAGCGTGTCCAACAGCTCGTCCAGCAGGGCGAGTTTGCCGGAGCGGGCGGCGAGGCGGTCTCCGATGGCCTGTGCCGCGGCGTGGTCCTCCTTCAGGTACAGCGCCGGGTGGTCGCAGATCTGTTTGAGGGAGGTGAGGAGCTTCAGGACCAGGCCCCGGCGTGCGATGCCCTCCGTCGTCTCGATGACCAGCATCGACTCCCGCACCACCGCCTCGTAGAGCGAGGCCTGTTCGCGGGTGAGCGGGACCGGGTGGTCCGTCTCCGTCTTGGGGGGCAGCTCGGGGACGATGCCCGGGTCGGACTTCTTGCGGCGCAGGAGGAAAGGTCGGACCAGGCGGGCTAGTCGGGTCACCGCCTCCTCGTCCTCGCCGTTCTCCACCGCACGCGCGTGCCTGGCCCGGAAGGACTTGAGGGGGCCGAGGAGTCCGGGGGTCGTCCAGTCCAGCAGGGCCCAGAGTTCGGAGAGGTTGTTCTCCACCGGGGTGCCGGTCAGCGCCACGCGCGCGGGGGACGGGATCGTGCGCAGGGCTTTCGCCGTCGCCGAGTACGGGTTCTTGACGTGCTGTGCCTCGTCCGCGACGACCATGCCCCACGGCTGTCGGGCGAGGGTGGGTGCCGCCGAGCGCATCGTGCCGTACGTCGTGAGGACGAAGCCTCCGGTCAGGTCCTCCAGGGTGCGGTCCGTGCCGTGGAAGCGGCGGACGGGGACTCCGGGGGCGAAGCGGGTGATCTCCCGCTGCCAGTTGCCCAGGAGGGAGGCGGGGCAGACCACCAGGGTGGG
>NZ_JBLTJC010000805.1:0-1275 GCF_048158785.1 Streptomyces colwelliae
GTCTGGGAGCGGCGAGGGAGGGACCAGTCCCCTCGTACCGCGAACCGGTGACCGCCGACGGGTGGCCGGAGGTGGGCACCGGAGGTGAGCGACAGGAGACGAGTGACCGGGATCAGCCGGTCAGTCGGTCATCAGCAGCCGCGCGTCCGCGTGTTCCGCGTGTTCTGCGGCCGGCATGTCGTTCGGCAGGAACTGCTCGACCACGCGGACGAACATCTCCCGCCGGTCGGCCGGCACCCCCAGCAGGTCGGCGACCTCCTCCAGCGTGGGGCGACGGGCGAACTCGGCGCCGGGTGCGGGGGAGGCCAAGTAGTCGTGGGGGTCGGCGAGTTCCTCCGCGGTGAGCCGGCCGGAGCGGATGAGCATGTCGCGGACCGGCACCCCCAGCACGCGGGCGAGCCTGCGCGTGGTCTCGAGGTCCGGCATGCTCTGGCGCTGCAACAGGCGGGTGACGGCGGCCCGGTGGACCCCCGCCTCGTCCGCTATCCGGGACTTGCCGCCGCCGCGCGGGCTGTCGATGTCGTAGCCGCGGTCGCGCATCAGGTCCTCGACCCACGCGGCGAACGCGTCCAGATCCTGGCTGGTCATCTGTGTGCTCGCTTCCTTTGGATGGCAGCGAGTTTAGCTTGCTTGCGCGCACGGAATTACGTGCTCGCGTGCAAGCACTGAGAAAAATCGGCTCAATTAGGGGGAGGTTCAGTGGAGATGGGGGCGTGGGGGCCGGTTTCGTGACGGGTTGTCGCCGCGAATGTGAGGCGAGTGACCAGAGTTTACGTTGCGAGCGCGCGCGCAATCTGTAAACCTGGACGGCCGGACGGCACTTGCCAGCCGCCTGTGCCACACCCGTCTTCCAGGGAGGCCCCATGCCCACCGACACCTGCCCACCACCGCGCCCCTACGACTACGACGGACCCGTCGGCTGGCAGACCGCCGCCGCGTGCGCCGGGCTCCCGCCCAAGGCCGTCTTCTCGAAGAAGGTCAAGGAGGCCGCCCCCGTCCTGCGGGCCTGCGCCCGTTGCCCGGTGCGGCGGGACTGCGAGCGGATCGTCGCGCCGGCCGACAACTGGTTCGACGGCGTCTGCGGCGGCCGCCTCTACCGCTCCGGCCGCCCGGTCGAGATCCCCGCGCACCTCCTCCCGGCCGCCCTGACGGCTCTGCCGGCGCTGCCGACCACGCGCGCTCCGCGGGGAGGCTCCCTTGCCTGACCCGAGTCAGGCGTCCGCCGCGGCGGACCCGACCGCGCACGCCGCCCTCTGGATCGGCACGCTGCTCCAG
>NZ_JBLTJC010000806.1:0-1262 GCF_048158785.1 Streptomyces colwelliae
CGTACACGACGAAGGTCGACGGCGCCGGGGGCGTACTCGCGATCGGGTCCGCCTGGTACGTGGGCGGCGCGGCCGGGACGGACGGCGACAGGACGCTCGCTGCGACGCCGCCCGCCCGCGTCAACACCCGGAACACACCCGGCACTTCAACCTACGTGTCGCACTCCAACACCGTCCGGCACAGAGAACACCTCGCCCGTACTCGCCCCCGCACCGGCACCCGGATGCGCTGATGGCACGTAGGGCATGGGAAGGACACCCGAAGACTGCCGCCCTGGTCCCCGCTGAAGGCATACGGCACGCCTGACGGAGAACCCGGTCCGGGTGCGTGCCGCCGGTCATGGGCGTACCGGCGCCGCCCGGCCCACCCCGCCGCGGTCAACGGAGGCTGCTGCTCGTCACGCCGGGCCTGTGCCATCCCCTTGACGTACGCCGTGTAGGCCTGCGGGCTGGTGAACCACACGGAGGGATCCTCGCCGAAGACCAGGGCCCGCTTGGCGAGGACGTACCCGAACTCCTCCGGCGTGAGATAGCCCAGTTTCTGCGAGGACGCCGAGTCCTCCCGGTACGCGTCCAGCAGCAGCCACCCCGCGCCGAGATACGTCGCCGCCGTGTCCGTGAGGATCTCGTTCTCGCGGGTGCCGGGGAAGGACAGGTCGAGGCGGTGCAGATAGACGTGCATGACCTCGTGGGCGAGAGCCGCGCCGATGTCCCGCCGATGCGTGCGGAACCGGTCGTTCAACTCGATGAAGTACTCGGGCCCGGCGGTGAGTTCGACGTTCGCCGCATGTGTCATCTCACGGAAACTGATGATCGGCCGGGCATCGGGGAGCCGGTAGTGCCGGACCATCTCGCGGGCCACCCGCTGCGCGCCCAGGTGCAGGTCGTCCGTGTCGCAGAACGCCACGTCGACGGGGGCCACGCTGGTCGCGAACGTCTGGACGGTGTCGTAGGACAACCGCTTGTAGAGCGCGGTGATGGCGTCCCGCACCGTATCGAGGTGCGGATAGCCGTGCTCGACCGGTCCGTCGTCCGCCACGTCCACAACCCCCAGAGACGCCCTGAACCCGCATCCACTCTATGCCGACCCGCACGAATGCACGCCCCTGAAATCCCCCTGACAGATCGCGGCCGACAAGGCTATGCTCCCGGCGATGACGACTCACTCTGTTCACAGAATGGGGGTCCCGTCCGCGCAAGGTGAGTGCTGATGCTCCCTCACACCGCGAACGGGGATTCCCGACTTTCCTTCTGGCAGCGCG
>NZ_JBLTJC010000807.1:0-1248 GCF_048158785.1 Streptomyces colwelliae
GAACGGGGAGAGCGGGACTGGAGGGCCGGGGGGTCCGTCCAGTCCCGCTTTTTTCGTGCCCTCAGACGGTGGGGGTCGCGGCGGGCGTGGAAGCCGCGGCCGGGCGCCGGCCCACCGCCGCCGCCGCGAGTCTGCCCAGCGCCTCGTCCTTGTCGCAGGCGTACGCGCCGAGTCCGGTCTGGCGGGCCACGATCGAGCGCTCCAGCCGCATCAGCCGCCAGCCGCGCCGCAACAGGAACGGCACGGACTTACGGCCCTCCCTGAGATCCCGCAGGAAGCGGCGCCGGAAGGTGCGCATCGGACCCCGGTTCAGGCACAGCGCGTCGGCGAGGACGCCCAGTTCCTGGCAGCGGGTGATGACCTCGGCGGCGAAGATGCCCTCCGCTATGAACAACGGGGTCCGGCCCACATCGACCGCCTCCGTGCCCGTGCGCGCGCTGAGCGAGATGTCGTAGACCGGCACGTCCGTACGGCCCGTGCGGCACAGCTCGACGATCGCGGCGACCGCGACGTCCGCGTCCCAGGAGCCGGGGTGGTCCCAGTCGATGTCCGAACTCCCCGCCACCTGCGGCAGCGTCGGGTCGTCGCCCTCTTTGTAGAAGTCGTCGAGCCGCAGCACGGGCAGACCGGACCGGGCGGAGACGAGGGACTTGCCGGAACCCGAGGGGCCGCACAGCAGCACGACACGGGCCGGTGACGGGGAAAGGATGCTCACGGGACACCAGTTTGACGTATTCCGTACGTCCTGCCGACCCCGCGGGTCGGCAGTGGAACGCGCATCACACGTCAACTACCCTTCGTGCTGACCTGATTACCCTGCGCACCAGAAGGTGGCACCAGCAATGGCACGACACACGCCCCCCCAGCACCCGACCGCCCAGCGCGCCCTCGTCGCCCTCGCGACCGCCGGAGTAGCCCTGGGCGCGGGGGCGGCGTCGGCCGCCGCGGACACCGCGCCGGTCGTCGACGTGATGCGGACGCGGCCCACGTCTCTGGGCAAGATCGACCCCGCGGCGGGGCTTGGCGCGCTCACCGGGACGGTCGGGTATGTCACCGGGCCTGTTGCCGGGCTCAAGCCGAATCCGCTCGCGGGGACGGGTGTTGATCCGCTCGACAACGGGGTTGCGACCCAGCTCGCGGACTTCCAGCCCCTTGCTTCGCAGATGCTGACCGGGCCTGTTGCGCAGGCCCAGTCGATCGGGAGTGTGCCTGTGGTGGGGCAGGCGCTGGGAGTGCTCGGGGGTTGAG
>NZ_JBLTJC010000808.1:0-1234 GCF_048158785.1 Streptomyces colwelliae
GTCAACTCCACCGCATCCCCCTCCATCCCATCCCCGAACACGACCAACTCCTCCGACTCCACCGTGAGTTGAAGCCCCGCCGAACCAGTCAACTCGCCCGCCACCAGCGACGTCCCGGTGACCGGTGAAGGCCACGCCTCCCGTACGAACCACACCAGCCGGTTCTCCGAGGGGTGTGGCAGGGCGAGGGCGCTGCCCCGCTCCTGCCACACCGACCGGAGCCAGCCCGTGGCCCCGGTGCCCGTTCCCACGAGCACCCCGGAAGACGCCTGGGCCTCGACGACACCCCCGTCGCCCTCCAGACCCAGGCGGTATCTGGCCGTCTGATGACCGACGGGTCCCAGATAGATCTCGTTCAGCGCGACCAGCCGCTGTGTGTCGTCGGCGACGGCCTCGACCATGGTCAGTTCGTCCACCCCGGTACCGGCCGCGTGCGCCGAGGGCAGCAGCGCGGCCGCGGCCGACGGGCGGTGCCGGACCAGGACGCCCGGGTTGCGGCCGGGGTCCGTGTCGAAGCCCAACACCGGTTGCCCGGCGAGGTACTTGGCGACGTTCGCGACCAAGCCGTCCTGCCCGACGACCAGCACCACGTCCTCCGGCGCGAACAGGAACCGGTCCAAGTCGGCCCGCTCGACCTGGGTCTGACGCCAGGTCAGGGGGACCGCCGCCGACACCTCGGCCAGCGCCCGCCGGGTCCGGCGGTGCCGTTCGGCGACCTCCTCGATGTCCCGGCCCCGTGACTTCAGGAAGTACGCGGCCTGGCCGTGCGTCCCGTGCCGGGCGACCAACTCCTCGTACTCCGTGGTCCGATGGACGAGGACGGCTCGCGGGGCGAGACTCACGCGCCTGCCTCGCCGCCACCGAAGCCGCCACCCGTACCGAGCCTGGCCAGCAACCCCGTCAGCACGTCCGGCGAGATCGTCACGCTGTCGATGTTCGGCAGGTTCTCCGCGAGCCGCGTCCCGGTGAGCGCGTGCAGGGTCGCCACGTCGACGTCGGCGTGCACCCGCAGCCACGCCGCCTGGGCATGCGCCCGCGCGTCACCCACCTCGCGCGCACCCTCGGCCTCGGCACGGGCGAGCCGTACCGAACGCGCCGCCTCGGCGTCGGCCAGCCGTACCGTACGCGTCGCCTCCGCCTCGGCCCGTACGCCGTCCGCCGCCGCGTGCTCCTCGGCCTCGCGGCGGGCGTTCGTGCCGCGCTGGTCGACCAACTGCTCCTCGCGGCGGGCGAG
>NZ_JBLTJC010000809.1:0-1228 GCF_048158785.1 Streptomyces colwelliae
CGGCCGAGGCCGTTCCGGCGACGAGCACGAACCCGTGGACAGGGTCATCGGCGGGCTTCCTTCGTCGCGAGGTCCGGGGGCGCCCCGTGGGCAGGGCGTGTCCTCACCCTTGCGGCGCTCTTTGTGGCCGCTCTAAGAGACCCGGCGGTCGGGAGGACCGGGCGCGCCGCTGACCTGTGTCGATACCGGCTCGGTGGGAGGAGCGCCCCGCGTGGTTCTTAGACTTCCTTGTCGTTCACCGCTGATCCTGGAGGCAGAGGCGACGGTGCCCGCTGCTCGGCGGGTGCCGGTGAGGAAGTCGAGGTGCTGCATGGCGGCGGTGGGCCGGAAGCCGGAGGTGCTCGTGGTCGACGACGACCCCGGCGTGCGCGCGGCCCTGGACCTGGGGCTCGGTCTCGAGGGCTTCACGGTACGGCTGGCCGAGGACGGCGAGGCGGCACTCGACGAGGTCGCCGGCCGACCGCCGTCGGTGATCGTCCTCGACGTGACGATGCCGGGCCTGTCGGGGGTGGAGGTCGTCCGCGAGCTGCGTGCCCAGGGCCGGACGCTCCCGGTGTGCATGCTCTCCGCCCGCGACGAGGTCGACGACCGGGTCGCGGGGCTCGCGGCGGGCGCGGACGACTACGTCGTGAAACCGTTCTCCATCGGGGAGTTGTCCGCGCGGCTGCACGCGATGGTGCGCCTGCACGAGTCGACCACCGAGCGGTCCCTGGTCGTCGGCGATGTCGCGATCGAGCCCGCGCGCCGCGTGGCCTCCCGTGCCGGACGCGAACTGCGGCTGACCACCCGGGAGTTCGACCTCCTGCTCGCCCTCGCCCACCGTCCCGGCCAAGTCCTGTCCCGGGCCCAGCTGTTGGAGCAGGTCTGGGGCTACACCTGGGACGTGGACACCAATGTCGTGGACGTGTTCATCGGCTACCTCCGCAAGAAACTGGAGGCCGACGGCGGCCCCCGGGTGCTCCGCACCGTCCGCGGAATCGGCTTCGTCCTGCGCACGGGCCCGTGAGGGGGCTGCCGCCGGGCCTGTGCTCCGATCACAGCCACGGTCGCCCCTTGGACCGGTCCACGACGTGGCTGCCGCACGGCCCGCGCCCCCGGAACACGGCCACGAGCGGTGCCGCCCACCCGCGGCCGGGTCTGGTCCCTCGACGCGCGCCGGGCCGCGCGTACGCGGGAGGCACGCACGCGTGGGGAGCGGATTCCCGACCGGGTCGGGCCCGTCCTGTGG
>NZ_JBLTJC010000810.1:0-1214 GCF_048158785.1 Streptomyces colwelliae
CGCGGCGGGCTGCGCCGTACCGCCACGACCCGCTCCCGTTTCGTCGGCGGCTGCGGGCTCGTGGGGGTTTGGGAGTTTGGGGGTGTGGGTGTCAGCGCGGGTGGCGGGTTGTGCCTGTTAGGCGGGCCAGTGCTTCTGTTTCGCGGGGTGGTTCGCCTGTGAGGTCGCCGATGCGCCAGGCCGGTACCCAGGGCACGCGGTAGACGTCGATCACGGACTCGATGGCCTTGACGTGGGGGGCGAGCTGGCGGGGGAGCCGTCCGGGCGCGTCCGCTACGAGGACTACGGCGTCCAGGTCGAGCCCGGCCGGGGCAGCGCCGCGCCGGAAGACCTCCAGGGCGCGGGAGACGGCGGCCAGGCCTGCCGCGTGGGTGCGGGCGACGAGCAGGATCGATGGTGGGTCCTCGGGGCCCGGCCAGTCGCGTCCGCAGTCCTGGCCGCCGTAGACGGAGGCGAGGGTGGTGGCGCCGGTGCCGCCGTGGGTGGCGACCCAGGAGAAGCGGCGTGGGCCGAGGGGTGCGCCGGTGGGGATACTGGAGGGGCGCTCGGGTGCTTCCGGTGTCCCTGCGTGCGGGCCGTCGGCTACCGGTCCGCGGAGCCAGATCTCCGGGCCCTGCCGTCCACCTGTCTGCATGACCGAGCTCCTCCCTCGTGGCCCCGCCGCATCCTCACGGCATCCGAACGGGTGCGCGACGGGTCCGGGAACTCCTGGGACGAGGCTGTGACGTCGCGGTTACCTGAGAACCGGAAGGGAACGGCGAGACTCAACAGTACGCGTACGAACGGATCTTGACGCTGGAGAGCGCGGGCCGACTCTCCGACGGATGCGAGTGAGGGAACCGATGACTCGACTCAGCCGCGAGAAGAAGCGGGAACAGAAGCGAGCCGCACGCTCGGCACCCGCGGCGTCCCCCTTCGAGGTACGCGTACCCGTGGACGGCGCCGGCGCCGGCGGTGCGTCGATCGGCGGAGTGCCGGTGGTGGTGGCCGAGGGCGAGGAGATCCAGCAGGCGGTCCTGAGCCACCTCCACCGCATCGCCACGGCCACCGGTCATTCCGTGCACGCCACGATCCACGACGCTCGGATCGGGTACGTCGTTCCGCTCCAGATCGATCCGGATGGGTCCAGTCACTTCTCGGCGGAGCCTTGGGCGATCGTCGGTGCGGGTGCGGGTGCGGGTGCGGGTGCGGGTGCGGGTGCGGGTGTCGGGGAG
>NZ_JBLTJC010000811.1:0-1198 GCF_048158785.1 Streptomyces colwelliae
CGGGCAGCGCCGGGGAGTTGGTGCGGTCCGTGCTGGAGGGCGGCAGCCCGGCGGCGGTGCTCGCCCGGCGGCTCGGCGTGCCGGTGCGGATCGTGGACATGGCCCTGGACTGCGAGCAGTGCGCTGCCCGGCGGGTGAGCGCGTCCCGTACGGCCTCGTCGCTGCGGGCGACGACCGCCGTGCCGTCCTCCGCCGTGATGATGGGCCGCTGGATCAGCTTCGGATGCGCGGCGAGCGCCGCCACCCACCGCTCCCGCGAACTGCCGTCCCGCGCCCACTCCTTGACTCCCAGTTCCTTTGCCGCGGCCTCCTGGGTGCGCGTGATGTCCCACGGTTCGAGCCCGAGCCGCTCCAGTACGTCCCTGATCTCGCCCTCGCTCGGCACGTCCTCCAGATAGCGGCGGACGGTGTACTCGGCCCCTTCGGCGTCGAGCAGACTCACGGCGCTACGGCACTTGGAACAGGCCGGGTTGATCCAGATCTCCATGCCACTCACGGTACGCGAAAACCCGTCTTCCACCTGCGTCACAGCACCCCCGAAAGGCCTTGTGGCCAGGGGCGATTGTCAGTGGCGGGCAGTAGAATAGAAGCAGTGTTCGAGGGTGTCGCCGGGCGGTCCGGACGGCGCCCTGATCGCGACAGGAGGATGTCCGTGCCCGCTGCCGCACTGAAGCCGAAGCCGTTGCCGACCCAGTCCACCGCGAAGCGTTCCGTCCAACTCGACCTGCCCTACGTGCCCGTGGAGAAGCGCCCGCTGCCGCCCGGGCGCCCGCGGGACTGGTACGTCACGCACAACCGCCGCCTCAAGGCGATGCGGCTCGCGATCGCCCTGCTCGACTCCGGCGTCTACGTCCCGAACCAGGCCCGCAACGAGACGATCCGCAGCACCGCCGAACTGATCGGCGTCCACGCGCCGTCGGACACGACGTGTCACATGGTGCGAGCGCTGATGCGGTACTCGCGCTGAGCTGTGGCGCCGGGTGCCCTGTGTCTTTTGGGCGCCCGGCGTCGACGCTCACGTCACCAGGGGCTGCCGCCCCCGGACCCCCGCTTCGGCCTGAACGGCCTCGTCCTCAAACGCCGGACGGGCTGGGTGATGGCGCCGGCCGGGACTCAAGAGGACCGGCCCAGTTCGACGGAACGCGCCCCCACGCCGCCCAACACTCACCCTCACACCGCCCAACAATCATCCCCACAC
>NZ_JBLTJC010000812.1:0-1179 GCF_048158785.1 Streptomyces colwelliae
CTCTCGGGTCGTCTCTGTGCTGGTGGTGGTGGTGGGGGGGACGGGTGCGGGTTACGTCGTCAGGGCTCCCAGCGGGAGTTCCAGGCGGACCTCCGTGCCCGTGTCGTGGCCGCCTCTGCCGATACGGATGCGGGCGCCCACCGACGCCGCCCGTTCGACCATGCCGACCAGGCCGAAGTGGCCTGCCCTGCGCAGCTGTTCGAGGGTCGTGCCGGGAGGCAGGCCGCGGCCGTCGTCGTAGACGCTGATCCGCAGGAGGCTGTCGTGGACTCCGGCCTCCACGTCGACCTTGGTGGGGGTTCCGTGGCGGTGGGCGTTCTCCATCGCTTCCGTCGCGATGGTGAGTAGCTGGCGCGCCACGGCGGGCGGGACCGGCGGTACGCCGTGGTCGCCCGTCGGGCGGTAGGTCGTGGGCAGGCCGGTCCTGGTGCTGAAGTCCCTTGTGCGGGCGGCCAGTTCGACCAGTACGTCCGTGCCCTCGTCCGGGTTCGACTCCCGCCGTAGGTCCGCCAGGAGTTCGCGGGACTCCGCGGCCGCCCTGCGGGCCGAGCGGGCCACCAGCTCCGCCTGTTGTCTGATCAGGGTCGGGTCCATGCGGTCCGCGCCCGCCGAGCCGGCCAGGCCGTCCGCCGCGAGTGCCACGCCGTGCAGGGTCTTCGCCACCGAGTCGTGCAACTCCCTTGCCAGGCGCGCTCGTTCCGCTCCTACCGCCTCCGTTACGGCGAGGCGGGCCTGGACCGTCGTCAACGCGGTCGTGGCTTCGCCGAAGCGGAGCATCAGGTTGCGCAGGGTCACTCCCACCGCGCCGGCGATCACGCACAGGCCGGGGAGGAGGAAGGTCTGCGCGACGACCTCGTGGGCGTCCGCGGCGGCGGTCTGCGCCAGCACGAGGATCACCGCCTGGAGGCTCGCGAAGCAGCCGGCGCCTCGCCAGCCGTAGACGATGCCGGCGAGGAGGGGGGTGCAGACGCTGACGTAGGCGAGCGTGCTGGTTGGCCCTGCCGAGATCAGGAGTAGTGAGCCGAACAGGGTGTCTACGGCGAGGAGGGAGGGGTGGCGTAGGAGCAGGGGGCCGAAGCGTTCCCAGTCCCTGAAGAGGACGTAGGACGCCATGAACGTGACCACTACGGCTGCGCCCACGAGGCGGGTGGCTACGCCGGGGGTGGCGTTGATGAGGGC
>NZ_JBLTJC010000813.1:0-1173 GCF_048158785.1 Streptomyces colwelliae
GGAGTCAGGGGTGAAGAGGCGGAGGGGTCAGGGCTGTGCGGGCATGGTCCAGCAGTTGGAGGGAGCCGGCCTGCCCGCGAGGCGGTCGGTGAGCCAGGAGATGGCGTCTCCCTGGTCGGTCAGCAGCGGCGCGAAGTGGTTGAGGAGCGCGCTGCCGACACCGGGCAGGACGACGGCCTTGTACGTGACGTCGCCGCCCAACGCACACCAGTCGAGGGCGAGTTGGCGGGCCTGGGCGTGCGGGACGAGGTTGTCGCTGACGCCGGTGGCGAGGCGGACGGGCCCGGACGGTTTCAGCCTGCCGATGCGCTGCTCGTCGAGGAACGCCCGGAGCGCGGGAGTCGAGGCGATGATGTCGCTGACGGACTCCCCGTCGGTGGTCCAACTACTGCTCCGCGTATAGCCGTAGCCGAACAGCGCGTCCCCGACGCACATCGTCGACAGGTCGGTCAGAGCGGCCTTTCCGGCGTCGTTGAGATGCGCCTCGGCGAGGGGCTTCAACTCCGGGTCGGACTGGAGGAACCCGTTGAGCGACCAGCCGAGCGCGCCCGCGAGTTCGCTGCCGTCGATGGCCTTGGTGACGGAGGTCAGATCGGCGGGCGGGGCACCGGCGTACGTCCCGGCGAGGGTGACGTCCGGGGCGTAGGAGGACTGGAGTTCGGCGGCGGCCGCGGTCGCTCCGCCGCCCTGGCTGTAGCCGTAGAGCCCGACCGGAGACCGGGTGCTGACCGACGCTCCGGCGAGGGAACGTGCGGCGCGCACGGCGTCCAGTACCGCGTGCGCCTCGTCGATCCGGTTGACGTAGGTGTGCAGCCGGTCGGTGGCGCCCAGTCCGACGTAGTCGGTGACGACGACGGCGACGCCCTTGGCGAGGAGGCGGTAGATCGCCAGATCCTCGTAACCCACGGACACTGTCTGGCTGTTGAGGGACAGGGGGTGCTCAAGACCCATGGACGCGGAGCACTGGTCGCCCTGCCCCAGGGTGCCGGGGGCGACGGCGACGAGGGGGCGCGGGCCGTCGCCGGTCCAGTCGGCGGACGGTTCGATGTAGGCACCGGTGACGGCGACGGGCTTCCCGTTCGAGTCGGTGGACTTGTACATCAGCCGGGTCGCGGTACCGGGGAGCGGGCCGTCGAGACCGGGCAGGCTCAGGGCCAGGGGGAGGGGTTCACT
>NZ_JBLTJC010000814.1:0-1166 GCF_048158785.1 Streptomyces colwelliae
GGGGTGGGGGAGCGGTGGGTGCGGAGGCCATGTGCGCCACTTCCTTGTGTGCCGTGGGGACGGGTACGTGATGGCACACGGTAGGAAGGGGCACGTCAGCGGCACATGTGGTGGGACACCATAGTTCTGGGCGGGGAAGTGCGTGCGGCGCCTATGAGTTGAGGGCGTCAGGGCAGGATCGAGTCGATGTATCCGCCGTCGACGCGCAGGGCTCCGCCCGTGGTGGCCGAAGCCTGGTCGGAGCTGAGGTAGACGACCATGTGGGCGATCTCCTCGGGCTCGATCAGCCGTTGCAGGAGGGACTGGGGCCGGTGCTTGCGCATGAACTCGCGCTGGGCCTCGTCCCAGGGCAGGTCGCGGTCGATGAGTTCGTAGACGAAGTCCTCGACGCCACCGGTGTGGGTGGGTCCGGCGATGACCGAGTTGACCGTCACCCCCGTGCCCGCCGCCTGCTTCGCGAAGCCGCGGCCGACGGCGAGGAGCGCGGTCTTGGACATGCCGTAGTGGATCATCTCGGCCGGGATGACGACCGCCGAGTCGCTGGCGATGTACTGAATCCGGCCCCAGCCGCGCGCGGTCATGCCGGGCAGGTACAGACGGGTCAGCCGTACGGCTGCCAGCACGTTCACCTCGAAATAGCGCCGCCACTCCTCGTCGGTGATCTCCAGCGGGTCGGCGGAGCCGAAGATGCCCAGGTTGTTGACGAGGATGTCCACCTCCGGCAGCGCCTTCAGGGCGCGCTGCGCGCCCTCCTCGTTCGACACGTCGGCGGCCACGGGCACGAAGGCCGCACCAGGGACCTCCGCCGCCAGCCGGGCGACACTCTCCGCGACGCGCTTCTCGTCCCGGCCGTTCACCCCCACCCGGGCGCCGGAGCGCGCGAGTCCGGCGGCGATCGCCGCGCCGATGCCCTGCGTCGAGCCCGTCACCAGGGCGGTGCGTCCCGTCAGATCGATCTGCATGTGGATCCAGTCCCCTTGTGCGTCTGTCCGTCCTGCGGAGCCGTATGGGTCTGCGGTCAGCCTGGCGGCCGGGCGATCGGCCCGCCACTCCGGCCGATGTGGAGGGGCGCGGTCTGTCGCGCCTGAGCCTCTGGTCGTGGCGTGGATGTCGTACCCGAGCCCCTGGATGATCAATTCCAAGGGATGTCTGCGGAGGGTGGGGGG
>NZ_JBLTJC010000815.1:0-1165 GCF_048158785.1 Streptomyces colwelliae
GTGGGCGTGTCCGTGCGCGTCGGCCGCGCCGAGCGCGACCAGCAGCCAGTAGAGGACGACCACGACGAGTGCCGCACTGAAGACGACGGCGGGAAACCCGATCGCGGCAGCGAGGAACGCCCCCATGGGCAGCGGCCCGCTGGAGTCCCTGCTCGCCGACCCCTCGGTGACCGACGTCCTCGTGTCGGCCCCGGACCGGGTCTGGGTCGACCGGGGCGGCGGCCTGGAGCTGACCACCGTCTCCTTCCCGGACGCGGCAGCCGTACGACGCCTCGCGCAGCGCCTGGCCGCGGTGGCCGGACGCCGACTGGACGACGCCCGCCCCTGGGCCGACGCCCGGCTGCCCGACGGCACCCGCCTGCACGCCGTACTGCCCCCGGTCGCCGTCGGCTGCACCTGCCTGTCGCTGCGTGTCGTACGGCCGCGCGCGTTCACGCTCGACGAACTGGTCACGGCGGGCACGGTGCCGCCGGGCGGTGACCGCATCCTGCGCGCCCTGATCGAGGCACGGCTCTCGTTCCTGATCAGCGGCGGCACCGGCAGTGGCAAGACGACGCTGCTGAGCGCGTTGCTCGGGCTCGTCGGACCGGGTGAGCGGATCGTGTTGGCAGAGGACTCGGCGGAGTTGAAGCCGGACCATCCGCACGTCGTACGGCTGGAGAGCAGGCCCGCCAACCAGGAGGGTGCTGGGCTCGTCACGCTCCAGGACCTGGTCCGCCAGGCGCTCCGGATGCGGCCGGATCGGCTGGTTGTCGGTGAGGTGCGGGGGTCCGAGGTAGTTCATTTGCTCGCAGCCCTCAATACGGGCCACGAGGGCGGCTGCGGCACCGTCCATGCGAACGCGGCGGCCGATGTACCGGCCCGTCTGGAGGCCCTGGGCACGGCCGCCGGCCTCGATCGGGCCGCGCTGCACAGCCAGTTGGCGGCGGCCCTGTCGGTGGTCCTGCATCTCGTACGGGACCAGGCCGGGCGGCGACGGATCGCCGAGGTGCATGTCCTGGAGCGGGACCCGTCGGGGCTGGTGCGGACGGTGCCGGCGCTGCTCGGCCGCTTTCCGCCGCTACGCGTGCTGCCCTCGCAGGCGGAGAGGCCACAACGATGACAGGGGCCGGCACGGGCGACCCCACACCGCCCGGCCGACCCCTGGTGCGGGACCGCAGTGCTC
>NZ_JBLTJC010000816.1:0-1158 GCF_048158785.1 Streptomyces colwelliae
GTCCGCAGTCAGCCCTCCTCAGTCGTCGTCCGGGTGCGGGGCGCGGGGGCCGCCCAGTTCCACCGCCGTGCAGCGCCAGCGGAGGTCCGCGCCGCGTTCCAGGCGGAAGGCCATGGCTCGCACCTGGTCACCCGCGCCGATGCGGGCGAAGGCCTCCACGGCGCCCTCGCGGGCAACGTAGTAGCCGATGTCCCGAACCACCGGGCGGGTGCCCCGGGTGGCGCGCAGGGGGCCGTGTTCGGCGAGGCGGGCCAGTTCGTCGTAGGCGCGGCCGGCGGTGTGCCGGAGCATCCAGTGGACGGGCCGCTGACCGCTCAGCACGGCGAGGAGGCGGTCGGCGAAGAGATCGGTGGGGCGGGGCTGCGGGACACGGCTGAGGGCGGCTTGGGTGGGCGCGGTGTGGGGTTCGGCTCGACCTGAGGCGGGAGAGGGCGTGGCAGGGGCTGCGCTGCGACCCGGCGACGGTGCGAGGGACGTCGGGGCCGCGGCCCTGCTCGACGCGGCCGTGGGCGTCGTACGAGCTGCGCCTCGGCCTGCCGTGGCCGAAGCTGGCGTGCGAAGGCTGCGGCCCGGAGCGGCCGGTGGGCGGCCGTCTCCCCGGGCCGGGCGAGCTGCGCCTCGGCCGGTTGTCGCTGTGGGGGCGGCCGCGCGTGACGCCGGGGCCGCGTCGGCGGTCGCCCCGGTTCCGGGAGTCGTGGGAAGTGAGCCCCCGACGTCGGCCGCCGTGCCAGGCAGGGCCGCCCTCCCCGACCCCGAGGCCAAGCGCACGGCCTGGGAGGCGATGTTCACCACCGATGACCTCTCCAACTACCTCTTCACCGCCACCGCCCAGGGCTTCTGGCAACCCGAACAGGCCGACCTGGTACGGGAGTACGTGCCCCGCTTCTACACGGACGCGGTAGCCCTCGCCGCCCGCCGGGGCCCCGCCATGGCCGACGCCGCCGGCCGCTGGGCCTTCCCCACCCACGCCGTCGACCCCGAAACCCTCCGCCTCGGCGAGGAGTGCCTGCGCGACGCCGACCTCACCCCGTCCCTGCGCCGCAAGCTCGTCGACCAACTCGACGACCTGGAGCGCGCATTGCGAGTGAGGGGAGCACAGTCCAGTCCGTCCGGCGTTTGAGGACGAGGCCGTTCAGGCCGATAGCGGGGGTCTGGGGG
>NZ_JBLTJC010000817.1:0-1156 GCF_048158785.1 Streptomyces colwelliae
GGGTGGGTGGAGGGGCGCTGGTCGGCGTCGTAGCCCCAGGCCTTGCGGACGACTCCGAAGTCGGTCCAGGTGTCGGTGAAGCGGGTGGCCTCGGTGAGGGTCTGGTAGCCCATGTACTCGGCGAAGGACTCGTTCAGCCAGATGTCGTCCCACCACTGGAGGGTGACGAGGTCGCCGAACCACATGTGGGCCATCTCGTGGGCGATGACCATGCCGCGGGTCTGCCGCTCGGTGTCGGTGACGGCGGAGCGGTAGATGAACTCGTCGCGGAAGGTGACGAGGCCGGGGTTCTCCATGGCGCCCGCGTTGAACTCGGGGACGAAGGCCTGGTCGTAGGAGTCGAAGGGGTAGGGCTCCTCGAACTTCTCGTGGTAGCGGTCGTAGCACTGGCGGGTGATGTCGAGGATCTCGTCGGCGTCCGCGTCGAGGTGGGGGGCCAGGGAGCGGCGGCAGTGGATGCCGAAGGGCAGGCCGCGGTGTTCGGTGCGCACCGAGTGCCAGGGGCCGGCGGCGACGGCGACGAGGTAGGTCGAGATGAGAGGGGTGGGGGCGGCCTGCCAGCGGCCTTCGCCGAGGTGTTCGGTGATGCCGTTGGCGAGGACGGTCCAGCCTTCGGGGGCCGTGACGGTCAGGTCGAAGACGGACTTGAGGTCGGGCTGGTCGAAGGCGGCGAAGACGCGCTGGACGTCCTCCATGAAGAGCTGGGTGTAGAGGTAGGTCTCGCCGTCGGTGGGGTCGGTGAAGCGGTGCATGCCCTCGCCGGTGCGGGAGTAGCGCATGCTCGCGTCGACGCGCAGTTCGTGCTCGCCGGCGGTGAGGCCGGGCAGCGGGAGCCGGTTCTCGACGAGGTGCTCGGGGTCGAGGGGGCTGCCGTCGAGGGTGACGGAGCGCAGCTCGGCGGGCTTGAGTTCGACGAAGGTGTCCGCGTCGGCACGAGCGGTGAACGCGATGACGGTGCGGGAGTCGAAGGTGTCGTCGCCCGTCGTCAGATCGAGTTCGATCGTGTAGCGGTGGACGTCGAGGAGCCTGGCACGGGTCTGCGCTTCGTCGCGCGTCAGTACGGACATGCAGGACATGCTGCCTGATGGCACCGGCGTGGCACAGAGGTGGTTCCGTACGCGGCTTATGTCCGGTCGGGCGTGGGTGTGGCGGCGGG
>NZ_JBLTJC010000818.1:0-1148 GCF_048158785.1 Streptomyces colwelliae
GGCCAGGAATGTCATCTTGGCCCAGAGTGCGGCCGTTTCGTCGGGCAGGACTTGGGTCTTGGGGCCGGCCGCGCGCAGGGCTGCCGCCAGTGTGTCCAGGCGGTCGCGGGGGACCGTGTCGCCCGTCAGGTCGATCTCCGCGAACGGGCTGCCGTGATCAATCACCCCTGGGGCGGTGCGAGTTGACTCGACCCGGATGATCGCGGGGGCGACCTGGGTGGGGGTGTAGCGGGCGCGTAGGTGCGTCGGGTGTTCTACGCCGTTCAGGAACGGGACGAGGAGGGCGTCGCCCAGGGTCTTCGCCGGGACTCGGGTGAGGGCCGCGTCCAGAGTTGTCGCCTTGACCGTGATCAGGCAGGCGTCTACCGGTTCGCGTAGGTCCGTGTCCGCCTCCACCGGGGCGGTGAAGTCGCCGAAGCGGGCGCTGTGGACCTGGATTCCGTTCGTACGGAGGGTGTCGGCCGTTTCTTCTCCGGCCAGGCAGATCACCCGGTGGCCGGCGCGGGACAGCAGCGCCGCGAGCAGGCCGCCTACGCCTCCGGGGCCCAGTACCGCCACGGTGAGTTCGTTGTTCGCCATGTTGTCGCGTCCTCTCGTCGGTCGGCCCCGTGAACGGTGGCCGCCTCGGAGGGATCATCGCAGGTGTGTTCGGGAGAGGGGCGGCGGTATCGCTTCCGAAGCGCGAGACTGGACGTATGTGCCGCAGTATCAAGACGCTTCGACCGCCCGCCCTGCCCGACGAGGCCACGGAGGAGGAGGTTCGTGCCGCCGCGTTGCAGTTCGTGCGCAAGGTCTCCGGGTTCCGGGCGCCTGCCGCGCACAATCGCGAGGTCTTTGATCACGCGGTTGATGTGATCGCCGAGGCCACGGCCGAGTTGCTTGCGGGGATTGAGGTGAGGGGCGCGCCGAGGGGGGCGTAGTGGTCAAAGTGCGGGTCGGTGGGGGCTGGTCGCGCCCACGCGGCGGAGCCGCACATTGATACAGCCCCGCGCCCCTAAAAACGGACGCGCGCCCCTGATCAGTAGCGAAGCCGTGTCCCTGAGAAACGGACCCCCGCTTCCGGTCTGTAGCGAATCTGCGGGTCGGTGGGGGCTGGTCGCGCAGTTCCCCGCGCCCCTAAAAGACAGACGCGCGCCCCCGATCCGTAG
>NZ_JBLTJC010000819.1:0-1141 GCF_048158785.1 Streptomyces colwelliae
GGCGAGGAGGGTGCGGGGGCGGCCGGTGCCGGGGTGGACGGCGGCGATCCGGACGGCGTCCGCCTGGTACGCGGTCAGCAGCAGGATCTCGCCGGAGGTCGGGTGGATGCCGAGGAGGCGGGTGTCCGGGGCGTCGTCGAGGGGGAGGTCGAGGAGCGGCCGCCAGTCGTGACCGTCCGCGGTGGTGAGGAGGCGGAGGGTGCCGTCGGGGAGGCCCACCAGGCAGGCACGGCAGGCGAGTTGGGCGTCGAAGGCCCAGTCGCGCGTGCCGTCCGGGCAGTGGGCGAGTTGCCGGGCGGGGGCGTGGTCCAGGGGGAGGTACCAGGGGTGGAGCGCGCGGTCGCCTCGGCGGCGGACGGCCGTGACCATGGCGTGCGGATGCGTGGGCGAGGTCCAGATTCCGCGTACCTGGAGGGTGTGCTCGGGGGCTAGGGGCAGGAGGGTGCCGTCCGCGAGTCGCAGGGCGTGTGGAGTGAAGCGCTCACGGCCGCTCGCCTCCGTGATGAGCAGCAAGTGGGCGTTGTCCGGGGCCCATTGGAGGGCGTGGACGGAACCGGGGGGCAGTGGGTGCAGGACGTGTACGTCACCGGTCGCGGGCTCGGTGACTGTGACCGCGCCGTCCGTGTCGACGTACGCCACGGAGCGCCCGTCCGGGGAGAGGGTGGGGGAGGTCATGCCTACCGCCTAAGAGCTCGGGGGGTGCTGTTTCGGGGCGGCTGCGGCTGCGTCGTGGCTGGTCGCGCAGTTCCCCGCGCCCCTTCGTAACTCGGGCCCCGTTTCAAGGACACCGGAAACTGCGTCCGCGCCACTTCGAAACACAGGCCCAGCTTCAGAGGCGCCGGGGACTGCGCACGCGCTGCTTCGTGACTCGGGCCCAGTTTCAAGGACACCGGGAACTACGTCCGCGCCGCTTCGAAACACAGGCCCAGCTTCAGAGGCGCCGGGGACTGCGCACGCGCTGCTTCGTGACTCGGGCCCAGTTCCAGGGACGCCGGGGACTGCGCACGGGCTCCCTCGTAACTCGGGCCCAGTTTCAGGGGCGCGGGGAACTGCGCGACCAGCCACGGACCGCCCGCAGCCGCCCCGAAACAGCATCCCCCGAGCTCCTGGGCGAACACGGCAATCCGGCGTACTCATACCC
>NZ_JBLTJC010000820.1:0-1139 GCF_048158785.1 Streptomyces colwelliae
GATGGGACGGTTGCGGTCGGTGGGAGGGTTGCGGTCGGTGGGACGGTTGCGGTGGATGCTCGGGATCGGCGGTGCCCGTGTACGGCGGCGCGGAGTTGGTCCCTCGGTACGGCGCCGGTGAGCTGGTGCCCCGGCTCGGACGCGGCTCGGAGTTGCCGGAGTCAGGGCGGTCGTCGTCGGCGGCGGAGGGCGGAGTCGGCTGGTGCATGGGCGGCTTCTTCTGCGCTCTGTGCGCCTCAGACGTGTTCGGCGCCGGATGGACTGTTCCGGGAGGACAAGGGCTGTCCGGCGACACGACCCGTTCAGGCGTTCCGCCACTCAGGTGAACGGAACCGGGCTCCTCCTGGTCACGCCCGCGGCCCGCGAAGCCGACCGAATGGCGGCGCGCCGGAGGAGACGGACAACCGGCGCCGGTGCCCCGGTCCCGGTGGCTGCCCACCCGGCGCACGGACCGTCGGCCACACGCGCCCGTTTCCCGCGCCGGGTACCCCTCAACGAGTCCAGCGTCGGCCCGCGCGCTGGGGACACTGACCGCTTGTGGAGTCATCGCCGGCAGCCGGACGACCCGGTGGAGCCAGGCGTGGAACCAAGCTCCGAACGCACCGGGCCGGTCACTGGACCGGCGGATTTGCCTGCCACTCCCCCAACCTTTGATCACCCGTCCCCCTCAACGCCGTTGCTCCCCGACTGCGGCGCCTCCGAGCAGGTGTCGTAGCGCCGCGAATCGGCCTTTCCAGCGGTGCGCGAACGCGTGCTGCCGGGGCGTGCGGTGCCCTGCGCCGGTGTGCGCGGGCGGGATCCGTCCGTTCCGGATCGGCGGCCGGCCGCGCCCGAAGGACGGGGGCTGCCCTCGGCTCCGTCGGCGGTACGCGTGCGTCGCCGACGACGGGAGGCCGCGGGCGAGACCGCCGCCGGTGCCGGGCCCTCGCCGGGACCGCCCACGCCCTGCCGTACGGAAGCGTCGGTGGCCTCCGCACCGCCGTCCACCGCTCCAGCGCGCCTCACCTCTTCAACTCCCGCCGCACTACCGGCTCCCGCCATCTCGACGGCGCCTGCCGCCCTTCCAACTCCCGTCTTCTCTCCGACGCCCGCTGTCCCTCCAGCGCCCGCCGCCCTTCCAACTCCCGTCACTTCACCGG
>NZ_JBLTJC010000821.1:0-1136 GCF_048158785.1 Streptomyces colwelliae
CCCATGCCCCGCATCCGCAGCCCGAGCCCACCACACCGCGGCCTCCGGCTCGCTCCCCTCCCGAGCCAGCAACAGCCCAAGATTGAAAGCCCCGTTACGAGACCCGGCCTCGGCAGCCTCCCGGTACCACCGAGCCGCCTCGACGACATCCCCGCGCGCAGCGGCCAGCATCCCGACCCGAACCTGCGCCCGCCGATGCCCCTGAGAAGCCGCTCGCTCGTACCACTCCTCGCACTCGGTCTTCTCATGCACCTGCTCACCCAGCTCATGCGCGGGCGCAGGCGGCCGCCGAGCATCAAGCACCGAGGCCAACCGATAAGCCGCCTCCGCGCTCCCCCCACCCGCGGCACACCGCAGATGCCGCTCGGCCTCCCGCTCGTCCCCGTCCCGAAGCCGAGCGATCCCGACCTGCAACGCCGCTTCCGTGTGCCCGGCAGCGGCGGCCCGCTCGTACCAGGGCAGCGCGACGCCCTCGTCACCCCGCCCGGCGAAGAGAATCCCGAGGTTGAACGCGGCATCCACGCTCCCGGCCTCGGCCGCCTTGGAGAACCACGGCTCGGCCCCGGTCGCGTCGCCGCCCTGGAGCAGCAGCACGGCCAGCGCGTTGGCGGCCTCCCGGTGCCCGGCGTAGGCAGCCCGCCGGTACCACTGCTCGGCCTGCGCGGTCCGCGTCTGCTCGGCACAGAGGAGCCCGAGGTTGTACGCGCCGTTCACATCCCCGGCGTCCATCGCGGCCCGGTACCACCGCTCGGCGGTCTGCGTCTCACCGCGCTCGGCGTGCAGGGCGCCCAGCGCGTTGGCCGCGTTGCCGTCGCCGTCCTGGGCGGCCCGGAGCCACCACACGGCGGCACTCTCGGTGTCGCCGGCGTCGCGCAGCAGGAACCCGAGCGCGCAGGCTGCCCGCGCCTCCCCGTCCTTGGCGGACGTCAGATACCAGCGCCCGGCCTCCTTGAGCTCACCCCGCTTCTCCAGAATCGCCCCGAGCTGCAACGCGGCCCGCTGATGCCCACGCGCGGCGGCCTGCCGGTACCACTGCTCGGCCTCGTCTCCTGGAGACCCCGAGGCTCCAGAGGTTCCTGGGGCTCCAGAGGTTCCCGAGGCCGAAGCGACACCGTTGTCACCCCCAGCCCCACGCC
>NZ_JBLTJC010000822.1:0-1135 GCF_048158785.1 Streptomyces colwelliae
CCCCGAGTCCACCCCGAGCCGCCTTCCACTGGCCGCCGGGCGGGTCCCCCGGGACACTGGACCCGTGCGCACAGTCAAAGCGACGGCCGCGGCCGTCTCCGTTGCCCTCGTGGCCGGTGCGGCCGGCGTCGCCGTCGGCCGGTTCGCCAGTGACGCCGCGCTGAAGGCGCCGCCCGGCCGCCCGCTGCCGGGCGAACCCCGGCTCACGGTGCACTCCACCGCCGCCGGGCAGATCACGCTCACCCGGGACCTCGCGTCCCTGCGCCCCGGCACCTACGGCCTTGCCGGCGACGGCTCCCACGCGGTCGTCGGCTCTGTCGTCGACTCGGCGTCTCCCTCCGCCGACGCCGTCGTACGCCGCCTGGAACGCGTCACCCACGGCACCCTGCGCCCCGGCGACAAGGTGTGGCTCACCCCGAACGTCCACGTCGGCAACCCGAGCGCCGCCCTCGGCCTGGACCACGCCGACATCGACATCCCCGGCGAACTCGGCTCCCTGCCCGCGTGGTTCGTGCCCGGGGCGCGGAGCACCTGGGTGATCGCGGTGCACGGCCTGGCCGCGACCCGCGAACTCTCCCTGAACGTCATGGAGTTCCTGCACCGCAAGAGCTTCCCGGTGCTCGCCCTTGCCTACCGCGGCGACCTGGGCGCACCCCGCAACCCCGACGGCCTGGGCCACCTCGGCGAGACCGAGTGGCGCGACCTGGACGCGGCGATCCGCTACGCCGTGCGCTACGGCGCCGAGCACGTCGTCCTGTACGGCTGGTCCACCGGCGCCACCATGGCCCTGCGCGCCGCCGCCCACTCCGCGCTGCGCGACCGTGTCTCCGGCCTGGTGCTGGACTCGCCGGTGCTCGACTGGGAGACGACGCTGCGCGCCCTCGCCACGGCCCGGCACACCCCGGGCGCACTGCTGCCGCTGGCGGTCCGCGCCGCCCAGGGCCGCACCGGTCTGCACGGCGACCGCATCGCCGAGGCCGCCGACCCGACCCGGCTCAGGGTCCCGACGCTGATCTTCCACGGCCCGGACGACACGGTGGCCCCCTGGACCCTCTCCCGCCGTTTCGCCGCCCACCGCCCCGACCTGATCACCCTCCAGCCGGTCGCCCACGCCCCGCACAGCGCGATGTGGAAC